>CAYRLT010000351.1:0-8889 GCA_964425095.1 uncultured Luteolibacter sp. | reverse complement strand
AGCACGGCCTCAACCTGATGGACTCCATCAAATCCGCATTCGCTGGCCAGCCACTGGATTTCGCACCTGAATAGTTACGAATTTTGAATGATTAATTTTGAATGATTAATTTTGAATGGGAAGAGCAAGAGGGGCGATGGGTGGCGGAGTTCGATGCGGTCGTGCTGAGAGGAAGAAGTGATCAGTGGGCAGTGATCAGTGATCAGAGGACGCTGCGGTATTTGGAGGAAGAATTGATTGATGAATGAAGATTGTTGATTTTTGATTGAAGAAGGGAAAAGCACAAGACCCGCGCCGACAGACCCGCGCGTCAGCTCCTCCGTTTTCTCCGTTTCCTCCTGTGAATAATCTGAATTTCCATCGTCACGGCTTTGCGATCCTTGGCGGCCTTTGCGGCTTTGCGGTAAACCTCTTCTCATTGGCATCGACGTTCATAGAACGCCGCTACAGGCGTTTCTTTGGCTTACTGAGAGAGACAGCCTGGCGTGTTCCGGGTGGCAGGTGAAGAAGAGGACTTGGTGATTTTCTGCGAAGGTTCCGATGGCTTTTGGGACCATGAGGTGACCATGGGTTGCGCTTCGCTCATTTCATTGGCAATTCCATGGGCATCGGCGGACGGATTCCGCCGCTCCTTGGTGCATTGCGTGATTTTGGCGCTTCATGGTCTGGGAGCGGGCTTGCGGGATTATGGAAGTTCATCAGACATCAGATTGGTTCACGCGAAGGCGCGAAGACGCGAAGGGTTGTGCCATCATCCGCTGGCTGCTTAGATTCTTCTTCTTTGTTTCGCGCCTTCGCGCCTTCGCGTGAGTTCTCTTTCATAACGTTAATGTGTGATCGGCGGTCGTGAGGAGCTCGGTCTCCGCCATGTATCTTTATTCACTCATGCTTGTCTCCTTTCTTGCGGGTGGCCTTTTTCGCCTGTTTTTGAACAGTCAACTTTTGGTTGACGGTTGCCTGTCCAGCTTGGGGATCGGGTTTGTTCTCTAGTATTTCGAGAGCGTGGATTTGTTTATCGAAGTCGGACTGATAGAGGTGGTCTTGGACGATGCGGTATTTCTCGAATTCGCTTTCGGCGTGGGCTTTGGCGATCTCCGCAGTGACTTTTCCGGCATCCTGGAGAATTTTACGATCGGTGGCGGCAATGAAGCGGTTGAGGCGTTCCTCCCAGTCTGCCATAGTCATGGGAATCATTCTCTGAGCCATGTCCTCCGCGATGTCGAGGTAGGCGTTGACGAGCCGCAGTAGCTGGGCGAGTTCGGCATCGGTGAGGTAGTTTTTTGCGATGCTGACATCAAACTTCTGGATTTTTCCATGCGGGGCATCCTTCCAAGTGGTGAGTCCCATGTTGGTCTTTTCCGCATCAGCGCGGGAGACAATGACCTCGGCGGCTGTTTGGCCGTGGATCGCCCAGTGGAGCTTGTTCTGCACGGTAGCGAAGAAGCGTTGGGTCGCTTGCGCCGTCACATCGTAATCAAGGGCGGTGGCGTAGATGTCGGTGATCTTTTGGTAAAACTTGCGTTCGCTGAGGCGGATCTCGCGAATACGCTGGAGCTGTTCCTCGAAGTATTTTTTGCCTAGGATGGTGCCGTCATTTTTCAGCCGCTCGTCATCCATGACGTAGGCTTTGATGGTGAACTCCTTGATGATGCCAGTCGCCCATTTGCGGAACTGCACGGCGCGTTCGGAATTCACCTTGTAGCCGACGGCGATGATGCCGGAGAGGTTGTAGTGCTGGGTGTCGTAGGTTTTGCCGTCTGCGGCAGTTATTCGAAAATTTCGAATAACTGAATCCTCCTGCAACTCATTGTCCGCGAAGACCTTTTTGAGGTGGTAGTTCACCGTGTGGGTCTCGACGTCGTAGAGCACTCCCATCATTTTCTGGCTTAGCCAGACATCCTCATCGGCATACACAGCTTCGACGCCTCCATGGCCATTGGCCGCCACAAAGGTGAGATATTCCGCAGCGGATGAGCGGATGGGAACCTCGTTTTTTTTCTTATTGCTCATGTTCCTACCTCCTCGCCTTCGATTTCCGCCATGATGGCATCGATGTCCGCCCGCAGGCGGTCGGTCTTGGCGACGGTGCTTGCCAGTTTCGCATTCAGCACGGCAATCTGCCAGATCTGCCGCTGGAGAGCGGCGCGTTGTTGGATACTTGTCATTTGGAATGATCGAAAGAGGTGGATTTAGGCCCGTGCATGAATTGATCTGAAAACTAGTTGGCGGTGAATCCGAGGAAAGCTGAAATTCAGAGACAAGGGCTGGCGGGGAGAGGGTTTTGGCGGAGTGGAATTTTTTTACGGCAGAATGAGCGCTTGGTTTACGGCCACGGCGGCACGGCCCTGCAATTGTGCGGTGGCTGAGTGGATGGCTTTGACGAGGGCGGCGTATTTCGTGCGGGGAACGTTATCGATCATGCTGTCATATGAAAGCTCTTAGCGCCCGCCAGGTTCTGCAAGTCCCCCGCGTGGTCCGGGTGGCAGGTGAAGAATAGGACTTGGTGATTTTCTGAAAATAATCCGATGGCTTGGATGGCGGCGGCGCGACGGGTGCTGTCCATGTCGGTGAAGGGGTCGTCTAGGAGGAAGAAGCCTTCCATCTCCTTGAGGTCGGAGGTTGGTGATTAGTTAGAAGAATGGAGTTTGGGCGGTTCTATGGAAGTTGGCGGATGCGATCCTGAAGGATGGCGAGAGTTTCCAGTACATCGGCGATGGGAGGAGGGGTGGTGAAGAACATCTGCGCCATTGCCCGGTGGTCGGTTTCGAGTTCCGGCAGGCGCGCTGCAGGCGGAAGGAGTTGGAAGGTGGCGGGCTCCGCCAGATCATAACGTGCCCAACCTGACCGGAAATAGACGGACTTGTGGGCGACGACACGTTTTCTCAGATCGGCATCCGCCAAGGCGCGTTCGGTCACCGGCTCGGTGGCCATGCGGGCGAGGTCGTGATAGTGCCGGGCGTATCGTGCGGGCATTGGTTTCGCGGGATCACGATGAGCCTCGGCGTGGAGCAGGGTCGCTTTTTCCCAGAAGGTGCGTTCGGCAGCAAGGGATTGGACGGTCGCGCTGCCGATGGGACGGCTGAGGGTTTCGCTGAGATAGGAGAGAATTTCGTGGCGTTCCTTGGGCCAGTGATCGGAGCGCGCCCCCAGCTCGACCCGGACGGAGGGCGCGATGTAGGCCAGAGACGGTGCCCCGGCCTGAGGGAAATGGAAGAGGATGGTCTGAGCATCCTGGGCGTCGATTTCCATGGACCAGCCTTCGTCGTCGCCGAGGCGGGTCGTCATTTCCGAGCGGAGGGCGGGAAGTAAGCTTTCCCGGATGCAGTCCTTACATGCCTGCTGGAGGGCCTCGATCCGGCGAGCCTGCTCCTTGCCGGTCGCGGCCTCCGGATCGTGTTCATCACCGAAGCCGAGGAACTCGCGGTGGAAGGAAACGTCGACATCTTCCGAAAAACGGTCGATGAGACGATAGACCTTGGAAAGCGAAGTGCCGCCTTTGAAAACGAGGTGCTCCCCCAGACCGGGAAGGGAGAACAGCACGTCGAGGGTTTTGCAGACCCAGTAGTCCTTTTCCAGAATCGAAGGTGCGATGCCGCGCTCCTGCGAGGCCGCATCGAGAAGTTCGAATCGTTCGCGGGAACTCAATGACTGGTATTTATCCTCAATCATCATCACGGGTGATTTCAGTGAAAATGGGGCGCATCCAAGCGGGCACGAGCGCGATGTCCGCGACGAGTTGTTTGCGGGCATCCGCATCCAGGCGGCGGCGGAGGTGACGGATGGTGGCCGGGGTTACGTTCCCCTTGCCAAAATCCCGCAAGGCCTGTGCGACCAAGCCGCTGGCGCGACCCGCCAGCGCGAGGTTCCGACCCGTATTCCGCCGGAACACGATCTGTTGCTTGCCCAAGGTTAAGGTGGCCGGCGCACCGTCTGATTGGTAGATCAAGCGGGCCGGCACCTGGGTGCTGAGACCGAGCTGATTGGCGGCCACTTGGGGTGATGGCAAGAGCCGGAGATGGCGGCCCCGGGCGACCGCCGCGACGACGGCATCCGAGGTGGCTCCTGTTTTCCCGAGCAGCGGATGATCGTGCGGGGAATCGTAGATGCCACGGGAGATGCGGCGGATTTTCCCGTCGCGGACGAGACGTCCGAGCGTCACCCCCACGGCACGAGGATCACCCAGATCGGCGAAGTCGTGTGGCGTAAACGCCCAGCCGCGTCCCATCTTCGCTACGCGCCGAAGGATAACTTGGCCTTGGGAGATGGGGGCTGGGGTCGCTTTCATGTTGAAAATAATGATCGTTTTTTTCAACGAATCAAGGTTGGAATTCGTATTGGATTCATGTCGTCATTTGGAGGGTTCTTGCACCTGCAAGACTCTGCAACTCGCCGGCGTGATCCGGGTGGCAGGTGAAGAAGAGGATCTGGTGGTTTTCCGCGAAGGTTCCGATGGCCTGGATGGCGGCGGTGCGGCGGGTGGTGTCCATGTCGGTGAAGGGGTCGTCGAGGAGGAAGAAGCCGGCCATGCCCTTGAGGTAGAGTTCGGAGGGTTTGTCTCATCGAATCAGGTTGGGGAATGGATGGAGCTCAGGCCCTTGGGCGTGAGTCGGTATTTTTGGAGGCGGCTGTTGGGTTTTTCGGGGAGCGTGTATTCGATGAAGTTACTATCCATCAGCTCTTTGATGGAACGCTTGAAGGCACCGGTTTTGCTTTCGAGTCCCAGACGCTTTGTCAGTTCGTTTGCGGAGAATGGTCCGATCTCCAGCAACTTGAGTATTTGCGCCGACTGGGCCCCTGACTGGGCCCCTGACTGGGCCCCAGAATCTGGGTTTGCTCCGTGCTCCTCGAAAGCGGCAGGCCTTGGGAATTCGGTGATGAAGATGCCGGCGACTTGTGAGAAGCGGACATTGGGGGCTTTTTCGAGGATGAGCGGGATGCCACGGCCCCAAGCTTCGATGAGTTGGATACGCCGGAGGAGGTCGGCGATGAGGGGATTGCGGCGTTGAGATAGTGACCGTCCACATAGAGCCCGAGGCTTTCCAGCGCTCCCTGTGCATTGCTCCACGTGAGTCCGGACCTGCGGACGAAGGCGCGGAGTTTTGCGGTATCCGGATTGAATGGGCCTTGAACGGGTTCCGCATCCCAGCGCCGGTTGCTGTGGTTTTTGCGCAAGATGATGGATTCGATTTCCTTGGCGGAGAGTTGCCGGTCTTCATCGGCGACGCGCATGTAGGCGCGGCCATGGGCGTAGTAGGGTTTTTCGCTGCCGGTATAACGGATGCGAATGCAGGATTTTTCATCGAGGATCACTTTGGAGACTTCCGGGTAGATCTTCGGCTCGATATGGGCGGCGATGGCTTGCGAAACTTTCCGCAGGGTGGTTTCGGAGACATCCATTCCTACAGGGCGGCCGTCGTTGCGGATGCCGAACCAAAGCTCACCGGAGCCATGTTTATTGAGAATGGCGGCCATGGAATTCAGGCCATCGCCGAGTTCGGCGAGGCTCTTTTTGAATTCGATGGTTTCGGTTTCCTGCATACCTCAAGTTACTTGAAGACCTTTCGCGCCCGCCAGACTCTGCAACTCCCCGGCGTGCTCCGGGTGGCAGGTGAAGAAGAGGACCTGGTGGTTTTCCGCGAAGGTTCCGATGGCCTGGATGGCGGCGGCGCGACGGGTGGTGTCCATGTCGGTGAACGGGTCGTCGAGGAGGAAGAAGCCGTCAATGTCCTTGAGGTAGAGTTCGGAGAGGGCCAGTCTTGTGGCGAGGGCGAGGGAGCCGAGGGTGCCTTGGGAAAGCAGCATGGTATCGAGCGTGAGAGCGCCGGCGACCCGGGTGGGTGCGGTGCCGTCCAAGGTGACTTCCTGATAGCGGCCGCCGGTGAGGTTTTTGAAATGGTTGGAAACGGCGGTGGTGAGGCCCTGCATGGGATCGTCGATGCCGCGGTCGGCGATGACGGATTGCAACTTCGCCTGGATGCGCAACAGGGCCTGGCCGTCCGCTTGCTGGCGTTCGAAGTCGCGTTGTTGGATTTCGAGATCGGCGCGGAGTTCTTCGGCGGTGTTGGCGGGGGCGGCTCCGTTCAGTCGGCCTTGTTCGATTTTCAGGTCCTTGAGCTGCTGGTCGCGATGCTCGCAGGCAGCTTCCTTCTTGCCGAGCAGCTCGAGGTAGGCGGAGACGGAGGCGTAGCCCTCGGGAAGTTCGGGCAGGCCGGCGAGTTCCTGCTTGGCTTGGTTGGCGGAGGCGGTCTGGGAGAGGATCTTGTCGGTGAGGGAATCGAGGTCCAGGTGATCGCGCGACCATTTTTCCACTTTTTCGCGCTCCTGGCGGATCTCCAGGTCGAGCGCCGCCTTGCGGCCTAGCAGGCGGGTTTTTTCGCCTTCCAGCACCTCGACGGAACGGGTCTCGGGAAGATCTGCGAGGGCGGCCATGTCGGCCGACCATTCTTCCTCGCTGCGTCCCTGCAAGGTGGTGCGGTAGAGGCCTTTCCGGGTGCCCTCTTCGGTGACGCGCTTTTGGTGACCGGTGTCCGCCTGTTGGGCGGCGGCTAGATTTTCGTGGTCGAGGGATTTGAGGATTTCCGCCAGACGGGACCGGGCGGTTTCGAGAGCGGTGAAGAGGGCGTTCACATCGCCGGTGCCGCTCTCGACGCTGAGTTTGAGATCCTGAAACTCCAGGCGGAAGAGGCCATCGGCCTGGCTTTCCCACGGGGTGGAGGGCGAGAGGTTGAGAATTTCCGGCTCGCCGGTGCCACGCTGCACGGTCACGGACCGGGAGCTGGCGCTCTCTAACTTGGCGGTGAGTTTTTGGGCGGCGATGTTGATGCGGAGCCGGTCGATTTCCTTTTCGAGGCGCTTCAGCTCGGCCAGCAGCTCGGGGGGGACGGCTTTGGATTCTGCGAGACGGGTGGCGGACCGCTGCCATTCTTCCTTGGCTTTCGCGAGGAGACCGTGCGAGGTCCTGAGTTGTTCCGCTTGGCTCCGTTTGCGGGCGTTCTTGAGTTCGGCCTCGACGGATTCGAGGTCCTTGGTGACGGCGGCGAGTTCGGCTTCCTTCGCCTGAATCACCTGGGCGGCACCGGGCCAGGCGACCATGATGTCCTTGAGGAGACGGAGTTCGCCAGCGAGGCGTTGGCAGCGCTCGTCCAAGCCGGCGCGTTTTCCCAAGCCATCGCGGAGGCCGCGGCCGGTGCGGACGAATTCCTCATCGGCGGACACGTCGCCGGCGATGCGGTGGATTTGTGAGTTAATGTCGTCCACGGCTTTTTCGTGTTGGATGACTTCATTCATTCTGCGACGGACTGTTTCCATCGCGTAGTAGGCTTCCACGAGCGGGCCCTTGCCATTGGCCCAGGGATTGTCGATGCCGCGGCCTTTCTCAGGGCCGTTAGTTCCGATGTCCCAACGGCCGAAGTGCTGGGTGACGCGAACCTCCAAGGCTGCCGCAAGTTTGTCCGGCGGGATGTCGCCGGGGATCGCGGCGGGACCGGCGAGGAGGGATTGGACTTCATCCACGTTTCCGGCGTTGGCGCGCAGTTGCTCCATGGTGGCGGCGAGTTGCGCCTGACCGGTGAAGAGCACATGCCGCCAAGTGGCTTCGTTGCGTTTCAACAAGGTGAGGAGCTGGGCCTGGACTCTGGCGGGATCGGCGATGCTGGCGGAACCCTCCGCCTGGAGGCTGGAGGCGGCTCCGGCACCCCAGGTTTTCTGGAGAGTCCACGTTTGGCCATCGGCGTGAAGCTGGATGGTGATCCGGGCGTGGTCGCCGCCGGGCTTGGGATACCAGCGGCCCATGGTGTTCCGCAAGGCGGCGGGGGGCAGGTTGGTGGGCGTGAAGAGCGCGTGCCAGAGGGCGTTGCTCAAGGTGCTTTTGCCGAACTCGTTGGGGCCTTCCAAGACGTTGATGCCGTCGTGGAGCGTGCAGGTGCGGTTGGCGGTGCCGCCGAAGGGATGGAGGCGGATGGAGAGGAGTTTCATGATTTCTTTTTCTTTCGGTCCGGCTTGGGCAATTTTTTCAATTCCTTCACCGCTGCGTCGAAGTCCTGCTCCACCCGTGAGTGTAGGCCGAGTTGCGGGCGGTGGAATTTCTCAAACTCGAGTTCCGCTTTCTGTGCCGCTTGCTCGTGGGAAATTTTGCCAGCGTGCTGGAGAATATCCCGCCCGCCCAGACGAAGGAAATCATCCAGCCGGGCCAGCCAGTCTTGCATATACATGGGTTGGCGGTTGAGCGCCTGCACTTCGGCCAATTCCAGATAGGCCACAACGATGCGGTTCAGGGCGTTGAGTTCCTCTGGAGTGAGGTAGTTTTTAGCGATAATCGCCTCTGCCTTGCTCGGTTTCGCGCCCACCCAATTTGTCATGCCCACTTGAGGTTTCGTGCCGTCCGCCCGGGCATGGATGACTTCTGCGGCCGTCTGGCCGTGCGCTGCCCAGTGCATCTTGTTTTGCACGGTGGCGAAAAACTGGCGGGATGCTTCCACACTCGGGTCGTAATCGATGCTCGTCGCATAAATCTCCAGCACTTTGCGCCAAAATTCCTTTTCCGACGACCGAATGTCACGGATGCGAGCCAGCAATTCCTCGAAGTAATTGCTGCCGCCACGCTGCTTGAGCCGCTCATCGTCCATCGTGAAACCCTTCACGATGTATTCCCGCAGCCGCTGGGTGGCCCAGATGCGGAACTGCGTGCCGCGCTGGGATTTCACCCGATAGCCGACAGAGATGATGACATCGAGATTGTAGTGGGCCGTCTCGTAGTTTTTGCCATCGGCGGCAGTTATCCGGAATTTCCGGATAACTGAATCCGCGGCCAGTTCCCCCTCCTCGAAGATGTTCTGGATGTGCTCATTGACGGTGCGCACGTCTTTCTGAAAAAGCTCCGCCATGAGTTTC
>CAYRLT010000350.1:0-5453 GCA_964425095.1 uncultured Luteolibacter sp. | reverse complement strand
AAATGTAGGGTTTCACCCTATGGACATTGAACCCATTTAGGGTTAAGTTACTCCGAGTAGAACAACCACTAACCTTCCAAAAACCATGTTAATGACAATCGCTGTAATTCTCATCGTCTTGTGGGCTCTGGGCTTGGTGACAAGTTCCGCAATCGGTGGATTCATCCACATCTTGTTGGTCTTGGCCATCATCATCATTTTGATTCGGGTAATCCAAGGCCGCCGCGTCCTCTGAATTGCTGTTAGTTCAATCTGCGATAAACAGGTTGCTTGCCGCCGCTCGCGTGAGTTATGGTTGAAGCTACAAGAGAAAACCATCATTCATGAGCCCTATCAAAATTCTGCTGGCTGAAGATCACACCATTGTCCGGGAGGGCTTTCGCAGAATGCTGGAGCTCGATTCCGGCCTTGTAGTTGTCGGCGAAGCGCAGGATGGACGTGAGGCGGTCGCCATGGCGCAAAAACTCCGCCCCGATGTCGTCCTCATGGATATCGCCATGCCCCGCCTCAATGGCTTGGAAGCTGCCCGGCAATTGGTCAAAGTGCAGCCTGACATCAAAATCCTGATTCTTTCGGCGCATAATGATGATGCCTACGTCAACGACGCGATCAGCTCGGGAGCCGTGGGATTTCTCCTCAAACAAACCTCGGCCCGCGATGTCTGCGGAGCCATCCGGCAAGCGCATGAGGGGAAATCGTATTTCAGCGCTTCGATTTCCAGACGACTCACACGACTCCATTCCAACCCGCAGGATCGCGTCTCTCCATTACACAAGAAAGCCGCGTCATTGACTTCACGTGAAAAAGAAGTTTTGCAACTTATCGCTGAAGGCAAGGCCAACAAGGAAACCGCCGCGGAACTCTGCATCAGCATCAAGACCGTCGAAAAACACCGCGGGAATCTGATGGAAAAACTCGACATTCATGACACCGCGGGACTCACCCGCTACGCCATCGCGACCGGTGTCATTGAGAGCAGCGTGCAGGTGACGATTCTCTGAATCCGCAGCGAGGCCGCATGCACAAGCATATTCTGGGGTGAAGACCCTATTGTGACATTCGTATCCCATGGAATACGGTATTGGGATGACGAAAAATCATCATGCAATCATTCCTCTTATACTGCTGTGGATTGGTTCATTGCTGGTGAGCTCGTGCGTTGCTCCAGGATATCCTGAAGCCGCACAATGAGATGGGTATTAATTGCCGTGATGATACCGATGGCCTTCGGGCAATCGGTTGATCCGGTGGTGATTTCACCATCCAAGACGCGGCCGGCAAAGATCGAAACGGCCGAGTTATCCGAATTTGATACGCTGTCCGTCACTCGCAAGCACCTCATCCAAACAGCGCTGGATCTGGCGCGGGATTGGCCGTGGTTGCCCTATTTAGCGGGCAGCGCAAGACCTCAGGCGGGCGGCTTCGATTGTTCCGGGGCCTTGTATTTCGTGATGCGTAAGGCAAGCCTGGATCCGCCACGCAGCTCAGCCGCACAGATGGAATGGCTCAAGAAATCCGGGCGGCTTCACGTGGTTTCCGCAGATGCCAAAGACCTCAAGCATGCATCGCTCGCCAATCTCTTGCCCGGTGACATGTTGTTCTGGGCGGTTAATGATATGGGAGCAACGCGCATTCATCATGTAGCTCTGTATCTCGGAACTGAAAAAATCGATGGCCGCGCAGTGATGATCAACTCGACCAATGGCCGATCCTATCGGGGACAAAAAGGCAATGGTTATGGTGTGTATGACTTCCGCGTGCCCAAGCCGGAGTCTGCCTCAAAGTTAGTCGCTTACGGACCACCACCAGGTATTGGAATCGAATGATTCGAAAAATTCAAAGAGCGCGGCTGATCTCCTTGGCTAGCCGAACGAGTGCTTCATTCATCGCGTTGATTCGTCCGGAATGATCCTTTGGTGCATCGCTAGGCGTGATCGCCACCGTGGTGCGGAACGGGCGGGCATTCGCCACGCCGCCAATCACGGGCTGAAGTTTCCATGCGCACTCAAACACAAGATTGTTAGTCGAATCTGGTTCGAAGCGGGAAACGCGGATTTCCAGCAATTTTTGATAATCGATGGTAACGAAATTCTCGACTGGCTGGATGTTGAGTGAATTCGTCAATCGTCCGAGATTGGTGGCGGTGACGCGTGAGATCGCGGTATCCAGCGGCTCGGCCCAGAGGTGGTAGCTATTCATCTGGAGTTGTCCGTCTCCGCTGCGGCTGACCAGTTGTTGCCGATCCAAATAACTCGGTAACGATGGCCGGGAAATCGCAATAGCAGGGCTAGCTCCGGTGACAGGCCGTTCCGGAATTCCCGCGTCTAATAAGTAATGGACCGATGTGTCCTTGACGGGTTTGAGAGCGCCGCAGGAGATCAATAACAGCGGCACGGTGAGGGAGAGTAGAATCGTTTTCATTCGGGTGTGGCTTTGCCGCGGATTAGGGTGTCGGGATCGCGCTTCAGATCATTAGTTAATTCCTTGAGCGCCCGCGAGGCCCGCTCGGTTTCCTGCAGCACATTCTGCAAACGCATCATGACAGGGGAGCGGGCATTGGAAAAATTGGAAATTTCTTTGGCCGCCCCATCAATTTGCACGAGGCTCGCATCCGTCTTGGCTATGACCGCATTGAGATCGGTCAGCAAGGGCTCAAAACCGGCGTTGGCCTTGGTCGCAAAAGCGTCGATCTGAACCAGCGCGGCATCGAGGTTTTCCACAGCGCTGGACAGCTTTCGATTGCTCGTGATTTTGCGGACGTCGCTAGTGATCGCGATTACGTTGTCGTTGATTTCCTTCATCTTCAGCGCGGAGATCTGATCTTTGGCGTTGACCAACACAACGCGCAGATCAGTCATCACACCGTCCAGATCAAGTGCGTTTAATTTTTTCAAACCATCGGCAATGCCTGCTATCAGTTCATCGATCTCCGTCCCGATCGTCGGGATGACCGGATATGGGTAGCCATCCGAAGACCGATAGACAAATCCGCGCTCGGCAGGCACAATGTCGAACTCGACGTAAAGTTGACCCGTTAGAAGACTTTGCTGTTTCATCCCTGCGCGGAGACCCTGGCTGACCGCTTTCTCCACACCTTCGAATGAGAATAGATCAATCCCACCACCTTCTTCTGTGCTGATCAGGCTTAGCTCCTTGTCGCCCAGTTCGACGACCACCGGAATGATTTTGCGGTTCTCTTTGCGGTCCACGAGCACGCTGATTGACTTCACACGGCCGATCCTCACGCCGCCAAAGCGCACGTCCGAACCGACCTGAAGTCCGTAAACGCTTTTGTCGAAGTAGAGGAGAACTTCGTGCGTGCTTTTAAAGTATTTTCCCGCACCGAAGATCACAATGGTGGCCCCGGCGAGGATCATCCCGATGAGAGTGAAAATACCGATGACTGTGGGGCTGGCTTTTTTGCTCATGACCTTGGTTTGGTTGATGAATCGGTCACTTCCCCGCGTTGCAAGAAGAGGCGGACGGCGGGATTTTCGGAGTGGTCGCGAAGTTCTTTAGGATCACCGGTGGCACCTTGCGTCCGTGTGGCAGTATCGAGGAAAACCGAGTGATTCGCGACTGCAAAAATGCTGGCCAGCTCGTGGGTGACAATGACGATGGTGGAGCCGAGGCTATCTCGCAGTCGAAGGATCAGGTCGTCCAATCGGCGCGAGCTCAGCGGATCCAAACCGGCACCGGGCTCGTCTAGGAAGAGGATATCGGGGTCAAGAGCCATGGCGCGGGCAATGCCGGCACGCTTGTTCATGCCGCCGCTGATCTGGGCAGGATAATAATCCTCATAGCCCGACAGGCCGACGAGTGAGAGTTTGTAATAGACCAGATCGCGGATGGCCTTGGGCGCAAGATTGGTGTTTTCCTCAAGAGGCATGGCGATGTTTTCGGCAAGTGTCATAGAGGACCACAAAGCACCGGATTGATACATCACGCCGAAGCGGCGGATGAATTCAGCACGCTCCGATGGACCTGCCGCAGTAAAATTCTCACCTTCAAACAAAATGCTGCCTTGGGCAGGTTCCTGTAGACCGATGAGATGGCGCATCAGCGTGCTTTTGCCACAGCCACTGCCACCCATGATGATGAAGATATCCTTATCGGCCACTTCAAAATTAAGATCCCGCATCACGACGAAAGAGCCGTATGCCATCGTCAGATCGCGGACGGTGATCTTGGCCTGGGGCTTTTCCGAATTAGTTGGCATACGTCAGATATCAAGCACGGTGAAAATGGCGGCGAAAGCCGAGTCGAGAACGATGATGGCGGTGATAGAGGCCACCACGGCGCGGGTGGTCGCTTCACCGACTGCGGCGGAGGAATTTCCCGCATGCATTCCTTGCAGGCAGCCGCTCATGGCGATCACGGCTCCAAAGAAAACGCTCTTGAGGACCCCGAGCAAGGCGGTCGTCAGGGTGACAGCAGTAAGGGTTTCATTCCAAAACAAAACCGGCGGAATACCAACGGCTGCTCCGACTAACATCCCGCCTAGGATTCCCACGCAGTTCGCATACAGCGTGAGCAACGGCATCATCAGCACCAGCGCCAGCAAACGCGGAAGCACGAGGAAATCGAATGGATCGAAGCCGAACGTGCGCAAAGCATCGATCTCCTCGTTGGCCTTCATGCTGCCAAGGTGGGCGGCAAAAGCAGCACCCGTGCGGCCGCTCATAATGATCCCGGTCATGACCACGCCCATCTCCCGGACCATGGCGATCCCCACCAAATCCGCAACATAGAGGCTCGCCCCGAAGCTGGCGAGTTGGACGTTTCCGACGAATGCCATAATCAGCCCGATGAGAAAGCTGATGAGTGAAACAATCGGCAATGCCTGTGCGCCGCATTCCTGAACGATCATCCAAAAATCGCGTGGTCGAAAGCGGGCCCTCCCCGTAAAGAATCGTCCGAGCGACAGCACCGATTGACCGGTGAATTCCGCAACTGATAGAATGCCGGACCAAACTGCAATCGAGATTTTTCCTAACTTGGAAAGATCCGAAGTCGGGGTGGGATTTTGGTTCGCGTCACTTTGCTCAGGGACGGCAAGTGCCAGTTCCATCAGGCCCATCAGATTGGGCGGCAAGCCTTCGAGCGATGGCTTTGAATCGGTGGTGTCCGGAGCCGGATTGACCACACCCCGGAGCTGTGAGAGTATGAAGGCAGGCAACGTGGAATCAAACTCGCCGAGCTTGTCTGTAACATATCGGATTGGGGGGTGATCACCGGCATCACCTTGGATATCGGGAGACTCTCCATCACGCCGCCAATCGCCGCAAAGCTCCAACACCACATGCGTGCCTTCTCGTGTCCAGCGAGCGCAGGGTGGAGGGGCTTCACTCAGTGACATACCTAAGTTTGCGCGATATGTCTTCTAATAACAAGCACCTTTCATTAAATCCGGGGGAGGGTAACACCCCATAGATGCCTACGCCAGAATCAGT
>CAYRLT010000349.1:0-1999 GCA_964425095.1 uncultured Luteolibacter sp. | reverse complement strand
AATCCAACCGAGGGCGAGATTGGCTCGCCGTATAATCGAGTTCCGCATTCTTGGCAACGAGCAGTTGGTCCATCTGCTTGATCTCCTGACGCTTGCCCAGGGCGGCTTGGATCAGTGTGGGACGGTGGGTTCTTGGAACCGAGGTGAAAAGACGATCCACAGGAATGACCCGCGTGCTGCCGGCAATCACATCCTCAGGAGTCTGATACAGCATTTGCAACGCGTTCTG
This sequence comes from uncultured Luteolibacter sp., assembly GCA_964425095.1. GTDB lineage: Bacteria > Verrucomicrobiota > Verrucomicrobiia > Verrucomicrobiales > Akkermansiaceae > Luteolibacter. The sequence continues at coordinate 1,770 of CAYRLT010000349.1, read as the reverse complement.
ACGCTCGATGTATTGCATCTCCGCCGCGAGAGAATCCTCCATGCGACGATAGACGCCCGCCTCGGCAATCGCCACTTCATTGGCCGCAACCTGTCCTTCCTTGCTGCGTGCGCGGGTATCGGCAAGAAGTTTCTGACCAAGCGCGATGGATTCGTGCTGCACCTTGAGATTCTCGATCGTGAAGACCACATCGTAATAACGCTTCATCACTTCGGCAACGACCTGGGTAGTGCGAAGTTGCCATTCAAGATCGGCGCTTTTCGCATTCGCTTTGGCAATGGTGATTTTCGCTGTATTGACGGTTCTGCCTGAATCGCGCAGCAAGGGATGGGTCACGGTCACGCCGGTGAATGTTTCCCACTCAGTGTGATAAACAGCAGGCGGCCGGCGACGGTTCAGGGAGTTGTCAAGATCCCTGAGGGTGGTTCCAAACTCAACGACAGTTCCTGTTTCAAGCTTCTGGGTGACACCGAACTTGCCGATGTGGTTCCGCTGTTCGAATATGGTGGGTTCGGTCAGAATCGGCTGTGCAGGATTGAACGGCGATGCCGTGCCTCCACCGGTCGAGACATAGTCCTGTGCATTCTGCGGAGAATCGATGAATTGATAGAGGTAACTGGCGTCGACATGCAAATCGAAGTCGAGCATGGCCGATTTGATACGCTCCTGCTGGATCAACTTGCCAAGATCCGTAGTTTTGATGTCGCCGTTGTTGCGAAGCGCCATGGCCACGACCGCCTTCATCGTGAGAGGCTCCTTATACGATAGCGCACTGAGTGTCGGCGGACCAGACATCAGCGCGTCGTCGGCCTCCTGGGCGGCCAGCACTTGCAGTCCCGCCAGCAGGAGCGTAATCGGAATGCAAGCCTTGAGGCCTGAATTGAATAAAACCAGACACTTGATTCCTGATTCCACTGTATGACGAAGCATGATTCGGGCGAGTGTTGAAGCGAGCATGAGATCAAAGCAGTAATCGGGCCATAAACACGAATGACCTAAATGGGTTTAAATGGACGTGAATGGGCACTCCAAGCCAGGTGTTGATCGTTGACAAGAAAATTTGTGAAACAAATCAGGCGCGTCATCCGCAACGGCAAAACCCAAACCCACAAAAACTAATAAAACGGCGCAACAGCACAAGGGCCGTAGAATGGTGCGCGATACTGGGTTCGAACCAGTGACCCCCTCCGTGTAAGGGAGGTGCTCTACCACTGAGCTAACCGCGCTTTACCCTCTCGTCCGGGGCGCGAGAAGCTAGGACGGGGGGATGGTCGGATGCAATCCCTTTTTTTGACCAAAAAAAGAGGCGGAGGATCCGTAGATCCCCCGCCCTTGACAAACCTCAGCTCGGATCAACGGGGCGGCTGCCATGTAAGCGCAGCCACCTTGGAGTCCGACGAGGTGTTGGAATCACTTCTTCTTGGCTGCTTTTTTGGCAGGAGCCTTCTTCACAGCCTTCTTAGCTGGAGCCTTCTTGGCAACGGCCTTCTTGGCTGGAGCCTTTTTGGCTGGAGCTTTCTTGGCGACGGTCTTTTTCACCGCTTTCTTGGCAGCTTTCTTGGCGCTTTTAGCGACTTTCTTCACTGCTTTTTTAGCTGCCTTTTTGGCAGGAGCTTTTTTAGCAGGGGCTTTGGGTGCCGCTTTTTTAGCAGCTGCCTTTTTAGCCGGAGCTTTTTTGGCAACTTTCTTTACGGCCTTCTTTGCTGGTGCCTTCTTGGCAACTTTCTTCGGTGCTTTTTTTGCAGCCATGGTTATGTGTCGTTGGATTTC
>CAYRLT010000348.1:0-5991 GCA_964425095.1 uncultured Luteolibacter sp. | reverse complement strand
AGTCATCGGCTTGTTTTTTTTAGCAGGAAACCCCGATTATCTCGGCCTTGGCGTGCTCGGCAACCGTCCGGACGCGATCACTCTGCCCGCGATGTTCGGCAACATGGAAATCCCCGCCACCGCATGGATCTGGAAACTTGTTTTCACGGTGGTGACCTTGGCCGCCGGATTCAAAGGCGGCGAGGTGACACCGTTGTTTTTCATCGGCGCGGCGTTGGGAAACACCCTCGCGATCGCCCTTGGCGCGCCTGTTGATCTCTTTGCCGCGCTGGGATTCGTCGCTATTTTCGCCGGAGCAACGAATACCCCGCTGGCATCAACTCTGTTAGGTATGGAGCTCTTTGGCGCCGGCAACGGTCTTTATCTAGCAACCGCCTGCATCATCGCCTACCGCTTCAGCGGCCAGACCGGCATCTATTCCGCCCAGCGCCTCGCCGAGCCGAAATTCCGTGCCCTGAAACACGATCGGTGAACCTCCCGACTCACTTGGCCTTGTCACTACTGAGCGCTGGCTTCCTTCAAATCAAGAGCCTTGGTCTCAATCGAGTTCTTGGATGCGCAGGTTGCGGAATTTATAGACCGCTCCTTTTTCGCCGTGGTGTTGGATGCCGATGGCCCCGCTGGCGTCCGTGTTGTCTTCGATTTCAGTGGTGATCACACCGTTGACTTCGATTTTGAGTTTGTTGCCCTTGCAGGTGATGCGGTAGGTGTTCCAGTCATCGCGTTTGAATGCATTGCCGGCACGTTTTTTGAATGCGGCCTCGCTGGCGGCGTCGCCCTTGATCGGGCTGGCGCACCACTTGCGGCGGTTTTCGTCGTAGAGTCCGCCGGACCATCCACGGGCTGGATCGCCATCGACCTCGGCTTGATAGCCAAAAACTTTGTTAGGTTCGACATGGGCGCGGAACATGAAGCCGCTGTTGGCCTTTCCTTCAGGGAGAAGCACCTCTCCTTCAAAGACGAAATTGCCGTAGGGTTTTTCCGTCACGAGAAAGAATTTTTTGTCGGCCCTCAGATGGATTTCGTTACCGACGACTTCGGCGGTTCCCCACTCGTAGGGATTTTTCCAACCGGTGAGGGTCTTGCCGTCGAAGAGCGGGTTGAAAGCGTCTTTCTCCGCAGCGATGGCGGGGGTGAAACTGAGGCAGAAAATGGCGGATAGAAGCAGGCGCGGTGTGATCATGGAGGTGAAGATTGGATGGCTGGGAACCGTTAAGCGATACGCTGAAGCAGGGGCTGGTCTTTCAATGAAGGATATAGGGTGGCGATGGATTGCGGGGCGCGAATCATCATGGGATGTCGGCCAGTGCCTTCTGGGCGAGTTTGCGTGCCGTGGGTTGCTTGAACTTCGGGTTGGTGGCAGTGGTGAAGTCGGCTTTCGCCTCATCCTTGTGGCCGAGGGCGAGATGGACTCGGCCACGATTGAAAAGGGGGTAGGAATCCTCGGGTGCGAGTTCGACGGCAATGTTGTAACATTGCAGCGCTTCCTCGGCGCGGCCTGATAGAAAAAAACAATCGCCGAGGCGGTTGCGCCCCTTGGCGGTGAGCACGGATTTTTTTGGATGATCGGGCGGCAGGCAGTCGCGGATGGCGTCCAGTGCGAGTTGGCAGGTTTTCATTGAGGTTTCCACGCGCGGCGAAGGGCCGGTGATTTCCTTGAGTTCCTCCTTCGCGTTTTCTAACAACGAATCGATCGGGGCGGCAGCGAAGTCGCCGGGGCCATTGGCGGATGCGGCGAGCCGCAGCGCTTCGATGCATTCCGTGACGCGGCCGGCGGCGGCCAGTTGGTTGATGGTGCGGGGCGTTGGAATATCCACCGGCGCAGCTTTGGGCACCGTAGGTTTCGGCGGTGGTGCGGGCGCTGCGGGGCCTGCTAAGTAGATGTCATCGCCGATCAGTCGCGAATACTCTGCGGGAATTTGCCCGCCATTAGAACGGTCCATGACACCGGCGCGGGTGCGTTTGAAAACCTGCTCGATGGTCAGTCCGGGAGTTTGCAGGTATTTGAGCAGTTCTCCGGTGTAAAGGCCGTTGGTGCCCTCTCCGTCTTGCGCGGTGCGTCCCGCATCAGTGGCAAAGGCAATGAGCGATCCGGCGGGCGGTTTCATTTCCGTTAGGCCTCCGGGATTGGCGGCATCCCGGTTGCGTGGGTTGCGCGCCACGGGCGTGTTGCGGCAGGCATCGAGGATGACCAGATTGCAGGCTCCGCCGGCGGCACTCATCTCGGCGACGACTTGCTCCGCATTGAAAAGTTTGGTTTCCGCGAGCATTCGCAGCGTCACTTCATCGGCTTGATCGGGCTGATAGCCGGACTTGATGGGGATGAGATAGTTCGAGCCTGCGACGGAGACACCGTGGCCGGCATAATAAAACAGGGCGACTTCCGCGCCTTTGATTTTCGAACGGAATCCAGCGACGGATTCCATCAGGTCGTCGCGCGAGACGTTGTGTTCCTCGGTAACGGAAAATCCCAGACCGCGCAGGGCCTTGGAAACCGCCTTGGCATCGTTGACGGCGTTGCGCAATGGACCGACAGCGGTTTCGTATTTCGCATTGCCGATGACGAGTGCGACGTGGGGTTTGGTGCGCGTTTCCGCCGTCGCGAAAACCAGCGCCAATCCTTGGATGGCGAAAATCGCGAGTTGGAGGCGGTTGGCCATGGGAAGGTTTTGCCGTCCACACCGTCACAGGTCAATCCGAATGGCCAGGGCCGGCGCATGAAAAAGATTTGGATGAATCGCCACCTCCTTCGACAAGGCTACGGCAGGTCAAGAAGACGCCAAGTGCGCGGTGGTTCAGAGAGTTGAGAGAGTAAGTGACCACCCGGAAGTTGAGCGGCACAAATAAACCACTGAATGAACTGATTTTTTAATGCTCTCAGTGGAATCAGTGGTGCTCAGTGTTTCAGTGGTAAAACAGCTCGAATTCTCAATAGAACGCCAATTGACTGTCAAAGTCTTACAAATGACTTACTCGGGATCATGAGATTTGGCGCGGATGGTGCCCGGGCGATGAAAGATGCGGGGCGTTTGGGTCGTTCGTAGGCCATGAAGGTAAGTCCGTTGATTTTTCCCGCGAGTTTGTTGGTGATGGCGATCGGCCTGGCACAGGTGCCGTCGCTGAAAGTTTGGGAAAAGCAGGTCGTGACGCCAGAGTTTCTCACGGAAGGCCTGTCGGCCGGGGACTTGGATGGTGACGGCGTGGCCGATCTCGTCGCCGGGGCTTTTTGGATCAAGGGACCGGATTTCCGCGAGGTGAAGAAGTATCGGCCGGGTCAGGCCAGGCCGGTGAAGTTATATATGGAGGATTCGTTTCTGAGCTGGGTGGATGATTTGAATGGCGACGGTAAAAACGACATTCTCATGGCCAGCCATCCGGGCCGAGATCTCACGCTCTATGTGAATCCGGGCAAGGAAGGCGATTGGCCCGTCTATCAGGTCATGAAGGAGGCGGCCACCGAGAGTCCGCTGTGGACCGACCTCGACGGCGACGGGAAGAAGGAACTCATCTGCATGCAGGGCGGGAAATTCGGCTACGCGGAAGTCGATTGGTCGGACGTGACCCGGCCGTGGACCTTCATCGCGATCTCCGATAGCCTCACCAAGACTCCCTACGTTCATGGTCTGGGCGTGGGCGATCTGAATGGGGATGGCCGGGCCGACATCATCGAAAAATCCGGTTGGTTCGAGCAACCTGCAACCAAAGACGGGGCATGGGTCCGGCATCAGGAATTATTTGCCGGAGCTGGCGGAGCACAAATGCTCGTCTTCGATGCCGATGGCGATCGCGACAATGACATGATCACCTCGCTCAACGGTCATGGCTACGGTCTGGTTTGGTTTGAAAACAAGCCTGCGGAGGGAAAGGTCGCATTCATCAAACATGAAATCCTGCCGGAGGATCCCGCCAAGTCTGGACCGAAAGGGCTGCAGTTCAGTCAACTCCACGCTCTTGAGAGCGGTGATTTTGACAACGACGGGCGGATTGATTTCACCACCGGCAAGCGTTACTACGCCCACAACGGCAAGGACCCCGGAGCGCAAGATCCGGCGCTCGCCGTGATTTTCTACAATCGCAAGGACGGCGGCGGCGTGCGGTGGGAGTCCGAGGTGATCGACTCCGATTCAGGCGTCGGCTGCCAGGTTCTTGCTATGGATCTGGATGGCGATGGAAAACTGGAGTTTGCCGCAGGAAGTAAAAAGGGCGTGCATGTCATCAGCCGCAAGTGACGGGTTTCACTTCTTCCTGAAGACGATAATGTGTTGCCTCGGCAACGCGCCGATCGTCTCGGCGTATTCGAGTTGCGGGTGCGCGGTCATTTCTTTTTTGACCTGCGCTTCAGTCATCTTGTGGACATCCTTGATTGGAACCGCAGGGTCTTCCTTGCGATATTCGACGATCACCAGCCGACCGCCCGTTTTCAATCCGGCGATCATGTGGTGAACCATTTCATACGGGAAATCGAACTCATGATAGACGTCGACCAGAATCATGGTGTCGCACGAGTTAGGCGGAAGTTTGGGATCGGTGGTGGTGCCGAGCACCGGTTTGACTGTGTCGATCTTGAACTGCGCCATGCGTTTCGCCAGTAGATCGAGCATTTCCTGTTGGATCTCGACGCCGTAAATCACGCCGGTTTTGCCGATCTTGCGGGCGATTTTCCGGCTGATGAACCCGGAGCCGCAGCCGATGTCGGCCACCACCTCGCCTTCGCGGAATTTCAGGGCTTCGATCAGGAGGTTGGTGCGTTCCTCGTCCTCGCGTTGCGGCCGCTCCAACCAGTCCGCCGCCTGATGGCCCATGACGTGAGCGATTTCACGGCCCATGTAGAACTTGCCGATGCCATTGCTATCATGCTCGGCGCGGGTTTCATACACGGGTGGCGGCGATATCAGCTCGACCGCCCGAACGGGGGTGAGCAACGCGGCGAATAAGAGCAAATGTCGGGGGCGGGGTATCATCATGGCGGTGGACCGGCGCGGGGCCGATCTGCAATTGGACAATATGAATCCGGTGGCGTCATGGAAATTTTCAGACCCACGCCTGAGCACCACAAGGAGCGGCGGAACGTGTCCGCCGATGCCCATGAAAAACCAATGAAATGAGCGAAGCTCTTTCCATGGTCACCTCATGTTCAGGGCGAACACCCGACTTCGCTCTGGGAGCTACGACGGGCAAGCTGTTTCGCCCCTCCTTTTGTCAAAGCGACGTGTCATCCTTGATGATGAGTTTGACCGCGGCGATTGAAGTCCGCAGCATACGCACGTGAAGTTTTTCCCTCTGACCCTTGTGTTGCTGGCGTCCAGTTGTGCTGTGAAATCCCCGAAACCCGATGAGACTCCGCTGGTGCCCGGGGATGCTTCCGCGCCATCGCAACTCACGCCCACGGAATCGATGGCGATCGCGCACGAACTTACCACCCATCCGTGGCGGCCGTTTGCGGGCAATATTCTGCATGGCAAGGACAAGAAGGGTATTTTGGTCAACACACCGGACGTCAGTCACGAGCCGCAAATGCCGCGTCAAGGGTGGTGGATTCCGGGTGAGGTCAACCATGGGGTGCCCTACAAGTGGGGTGGTTTTGATAGTGCGGAGTCGTTTGATGCAGCGGTGGCGGTTGGCCACGCGGCTGGCGATGTGTCATCTCCGCAGAAACGCAAGGCGGATAACGCCGCCGTGAGCCCACATGCAGCCGGAGTCGATTGCTCGGGATTTGTTTCGCGCTGCCTGAAACTGCCGACGGTGCATGACACCCGGATGCTGCCTTCAGTCTGCGATGAGCTTCCAAGTGCGGCGGACTTGCGTTCAGGTGATTTGTTAAACATCCCACGGCGGCATGTGTTGTTGTGCGCGGGTTGGTCGAACCCGGAGAAAACCTGGATCTATTACTACGAAACCGGCGGCGGCCCGGACTATTGAGACCCGGAGTCAAGCAAGCCCCCTTGGACAAACTGCTGGCCCTCGGATACAAAACATTGCGTTACCGCGGCA
>CAYRLT010000347.1:0-4980 GCA_964425095.1 uncultured Luteolibacter sp. | reverse complement strand
CTACCCCCCTCACACCCGATCCTTGATCCGCTCTCCAGCGTTCCAGTCTCGGCCAACCCGAAAAGCGATTTCCTGTCATTTTAGGGCAAGCGCAAGCTGACGAACTCATCCTGACCCCTAGCAACTCAGTCCTGCAAGTAGGTCTTCGGTCGATAGAGCAAGGCATAGGGAATAAAAGCGACTGCGGTGCCAAGCATGAGCCAGGTGAAGAAGTGGAAATAAGCCGCGCCTTGGAGTTTGGTTTGTCCGCCGACGAAGGCCTTGACGTGGAGTGGAGATTCCAGGTTCGGGCCGGCGGTTTTGTCGTTGATTCCCAATTCTTGTTTGCGCCGTTCGAGCCACGGGGTTTCGGGGCGAAGTCGGTCCACCCATGAGCGGTTTTGTGCGCCGGAAGGTTCATCCACCGTAAGCACATATCCCATATCCCAGTGAGTGTTTGCTTGTTGGTCCGGGCCGTTGGAAATCAGGCGTGCAGTCCGGTAATTCAATCGTTCATAGCGGATTGGATTACCCCAGGGATCGTTGCCCAAATTTCCGCCGAAGGCGGCGGCAAGACGCTCGAGCGAGGGTAACGGATCGTCGTTGCCGGTGGTGGTTTTAAATATTTCCAGCAGTTTCTGATAAGCTTCTGAATTGGGTAATTCGTATGTTTTTATCGTTCCATTTTCCAAGCGCGCGATGATATCGTCCGCGGTGCCGGTAATACTGTCGTAGCCGGGAAGCATAATCGTCCTTGGGTCATTGCGCCAATCCTTCGGCAGTTTCGCGATAGCTTCTTCGAGTTGGGTGGTGGCGGCAGATGGGATTTGGATGAAATGGTTGACGCCCGCGACAAAGAAATTCCCCACGGCGACCGCGCCGAGGTAATAACACATCAGCAGTGATTTCATCGTTTTCGGGGCTTGGGTGTAAGCGTATTCCAAGGCCACGATGGAAACCATGACTTCCGCCACCGTGAGCAATGCGAATGCCAGGATCTGCCAACCGATGTTGGGTCTTGCGCCGCCATCGATCCATTGCTGGATCACCGCCACCAGTGCGAACGAACTCACCATAATGAATAAACCGAGTCCGATTTTGCGCAGCGGAGTGAGATTCCAAACCCGATTGCCAAGCGGATAGACGAGATACGCGAAGATCGGAATGAACGTCAGCACGAACACCGAGTTGAGCGATTGGATCTGCGAGGGCAGCCATTCGATACCGAGAAAATTCCGATCCATGTCGAGCGATTGGAAAATCCAGGTCGAGCCGGTTTGGTCGAAGAGCGCCCAGAACATCGCCACAAACAGATAGAGCGGCAGCAATTTCAACATCGCCTTCAACCCATCGCCGCTGAACGCCTCGCGCAGGAAGCGTTTGCCGCCCGCTGGCACGTGGATGTAGCGGTTTCTTCCCAGCCAGAAAACCAGCGTGGCCAGCGCCATCAGCACGCCGGGCACACCGAATGCCCAGTGCGGGCCATACCACTCAAGCAACCATGGCGTGAGCACCATCGAGAGGAAGGCCCCGATGTTGATAGAGAAATAAAACCAATTGAAAATGCGAGGCAGCAAATGGGCGTTGCGCGCGCCGAACTGGTCGCCGACGTGGGCGGAGACGCAGGGCTTGATTCCACCGGAGCCGAGCGCGATGAGCCCCAAGCCGGCCATCAGCCACCAAGGGGAGGCCCCGAAAACTCCCATGCATGCCAGCGCCGCGTGCCCGGCGCAATAGACGATCGAAAGGGCGATGATCGTCCGGTATTTCCCGATGAGCACATCGGCGAGCAAGGCCCCCAGAAATGGCGTTAGGTAGACCGCGCCATTGAAAAGGTGGACCCGCTCAGTGGCCTGAGTCTCACTCATGACCGAAGTTCCCAGACCATCCATCAAGTGCAGATATTGCACCATGAAGACGGCGAGCACGGCTTTCATGCCGTAAAACGAGAATCGTTCGGCCGCCTCGTTGCCGATGATGTGGGGCACTCCGGGCGGGAGGCCTTCGAGATTTGCAGGGGAGGTGCGGTATGCCATGAGGATGCGCGGATTGTCCACGCCATCCTCAGCCCGGCAAGAGATTCATACGGAAGCCCTGCGAGCTAACGGATCTCCACTTCGTTGCCGATGTGGGTGAGCAAGTTGATTTCCTCCAGGTCCTGGGGCCGCAAGAGGATGCCGTTGGCGGGTTTTTCGCCGGTGCCATCCCACGCACGGATGTGCAGGGTGGGCTTGGTGGTTTGAATTTCCTTGTTGGCCGCCCGATAGTTTTTGGATTGTGGGAGGACGCGTTTGCCGTCAAACTCTGCGGTTTTCGAGCTGATGGTGCCGCGCTGAGTCGTGGTCGGAATGGTGCCCATCGAGAGCACGGGGTATTCGCAGAGAAAGCGTCCGCCGTCCCAAAGCGAAATCGACTTACTACGCGGCTCGATGAGCAGGCGGAAATTCAACGGCATGACAACGAGTTCATCGCCCGGCTGAATGCCGCGGAGTTCGGTCATCGCATTGAGGTGCATGATCGAATCGATGGTCGTGTTGTATTTCGCGGCGATGCCGAGGTAGGAATCCCCGCGTTTGACGATATGAATTTGTTTTCCCTGCACGTGGCTCGCGGAGAGGGTTTCATCGAGGTTCATCTCGCTAACGATGCGGCGGGCGATCGGCGCGGACGAGGATGAAGGGAAGATATTGACGATGGCGGTGAGCTTTTCGCGGGCCTCTTTGAGTTTGCCCAAAACCAGCAATTCGTGGGCTTTCTGGAACGCCTTTTCGCCGGGATCGATGTCGGGCATTTCCGCGGATTCAAGCATCTTGGCAAAGTCCTCATTGGACTGGGCGTGGTGAAGACTGCCGGGGTTCGGGATGATTTTCGCGAAAATCCCGTCGAGCGGGGCGACCACCACATGATAGGCCAGCATGCCGGTGAATGCCATGACGGCAATGACGATGAGGGCCGCGAAGATCTTTAAAAACGTCCAGAAACTCATGGGAGGAAACCGGAGAAGCTCAGATGAGGCCGCGACGTTTGAAGTCGAAGGCGTTGATTTCGTGAGACCGTAAGATCATTTCGAAGGAAAACTTGAGGATCGAAATCTCCCAGGTGTCGTCCACGCCCTCAATTATGGCGAGAGAGGGATTGCCAGTGCGCCGATTGTCGTCAAGCACGCGCTCACGGACGGCGTCCATCGAGTCATGGACGATCTCCTCGTGCACCTCACCGCGGCGGAATTGGAATCCATATTGCAGGAAGGCAAGATCTTGTCCCTCAGACCTGAATTTTTCGACCATCTTATCGAAGCGGGCGCGGGCCGATGGATTGAAACCTTCGAGCTCCACATCGCGGTATGCTTCCGGACGGAGAATGCGCGGCCGCTGGGCCTCGACTGCGCCGGTGCGAATGCGAACCTCGCCGACCCGGTCCATCAATTCGCTGATAAGCTGAAACTCGAATTTGGTTTCACCGAAGGTAGCGATGCGGCGATCCGGCTCGCGCAAGACGCGGGTCGTTTCGAGAGCGTAGTGGATATCGTCTTGCGAGGGCATGGTTTGGCGGAGTCTCGCCCGAATCCGCGACATTGCAAAGAAAAGGGCGGACATCTCATGGAGAGCCCGCCCTTTCTAAAGTGTCGGTCTTCCGGCTTAGCCTTGTTGGCTGGTGATGTAGGTGATGACATCGCCCACGGCTTGAAGTTTTTCAGCTTCTTCGTCGGGGACTTCGATATCAAATTCCTCTTCAAAAGCCATGACGAGTTCGACGGTGTCGAGCGAGTCGGCTCCGAGATCCTCGACGAACTTGGCTTCGATGGTGACTTGGTCGGCGTTGACGCCGAGTTGATCGACGATGATGTCCTTTACACGGGCTTCGATGCTTTTATCTGACATGAGTTACAGTGGTTGTTGGTTGGCGTTGAGGGTGCTTATCGCTTGCCGCCACGACTTTGCAACCCCGAAAACAAAACGGAAGTGGAAAAGCCGGAAACGGTGGAATTTCCATTCAGGAAGAAACCGGGGAATCCTTGTCCGATGGGGAGTCATCCATGGCCACGAGAGGGGCGTATTCGAGGATTTCTCCCGAGAACTGCGTGCGGATGGCGCGCATCAAGCGCTCGGCGGGTTCGCCATCTTCCATTTTAAAGCCACCGTAGGTGAGTCCATCGATGCGGACACGGCCCTTGCCGGAGTTTCCGTCGTATTCGAGAAACGCCAATCCTTTGGTTTCCCATTTGCGGAGATCGAGCGTTTTGAGATCGGCGTAAGGAATCCGACGGCCCTGCTGAGTGGTGATGCTGTTCTGATCGGCGGAAATCGAGCGCCCGAGCGTGCGCAGTAGGATGAAAGCCGCCGCCGCCGCCAGCGCGAGGCAAATCCAAAACACCACCCATTGTTCGCCGATCTTGCGGGCGTCATAGGGTTCCTCGGAAGGGGACGCGGGAAATCCGCGCTCTTTCGAGTATTCCAACCACAACTTGTTCCACTGCAGCGGTTTCATCTTCACGTAATCGCAGAGAATTTCCGGCCACGGCATCGGCAATTTCAGGGTGGCGGGCAGGAGTGAGAGGTCGTCCGGAAAGCGCACGGATTGCTTTTGTGCATGCGTTTTCCATGCTACGGGCGTTAGTTGGCCGTCCGAATTCATTTTGGAAAACTCTTCGTTGGCGCTCTGGAAGGTTTTGTAGAGATAGAAAACCTCGTTCTTTTTGCGATAGCCGCTAGAGCCGTCGAGATAGAAAAGCACGGCGAAAACCCCAAACATCAACAACATCACGAGAGCCCGGAGGAGGAACCAGCGGGTAGGTTTGCAGAATATCGGTTCGTTGACATTCATCGACTCGGCTCGTAACATGACGCGTGAAGCCTGTTTGGCAAGCCAAAGGGCAGGGCAAACGCATCTTATTTTGTGAGGATCTTCTCGAGGTATTTGTTGTCCCATCCTGCGCGTTTTACTCGGCCTTTGATTCCTCGGCGGTTTGTGGACTCCCGACGAACCAAGTTCATCGCTAGT
>CAYRLT010000346.1:0-1684 GCA_964425095.1 uncultured Luteolibacter sp. | reverse complement strand
GGATGGGATTCCCGGCCTTGTCCCGAAGGAACGCATAGCCTAGTATCTGCTTGCATAAGACGTGATTATAATCAATACTGCCTCCGAACAACGGAATTCGGAGGCAATCCATGCGAAACGCAACGAAGATTGTGCTGACGGCAGAGGAAGATGAGACTCTGAACTCGTGGGTACGAGCGAGTTCGACGGAACAGCGAATATGCCTGCGGGCAAGGATCGTACTGGCCTGCGCCCGAGGACGGCAGACGACGGTTGTTGCCAAGGAAGTGGGGGTCATGCCCTATATCGTGAGCAAGTGGCGAAAGCGCTTTGCGGCTGAGCGTTTGGCGGGACTGCAGGATTCCCCGCGAACAGGCAAACCGCGCACCTACACGTCGGACACCGAGAAACGCATTCTGGCGAAATTGGATGCGCCTCCGCCGAAGGGATACAGCCACTGGAACGGTACACTGTTGGCCCGGGACTTGCGGGATGTTAGCAGTGATCAGGTCTGGCGAGTGATGCGAGCGCATGGCATTCAACTGCAACGCCGGCGTTCTTGGTGCGTCAGCACCGATCCTGAATTCGCTCCGAAGGCGGCCGATATCGTCGGCCTGTATCTGGATCCTCCGACCAATGCGGTTGTCTTGGCCGTGGACGAAAAGCCGCATATTCAGGCACTGCAGCGATCTCAGGGCTGGCTCCGTCTGCCCAATGGCAAAGCCGTTACTGGGTTCAACCACGAATATGTTCGCCATGGAACCAGTACGCTGTTCGCCGCGCTGGATGTGGCCACAGGACTCGTCAAAGCCGGTCACTACACCCGACGCCGTCGTAGAGAATTCCTCGACTTCTTGAACGAGGTGGTGAACTCGTATCCTGGCCAGGAGATCCACGTTGTGCTCGACAACCTCAGTACCCATAAACCCCGCCGTGATGCTTGGCTTACTCGTCACAAGAATGTCCACTTCCATTTCACTCCGACTCATGCCTCATGGCTGAATCAAATCGAAATCTGGTTTAGCCTGCTGTCGCGCCACGCCCTGCGAGGCGCCAGCTTCATCTCGGTTGCCGAGTTGCGCCGCGCCATCGACGATTTTGTTCAAGCCAACAACCAGACCGCTGCACCTTTCGAGTGGCGCAAGGCATCTGTCGTTCCTAAGTCCTTCAAGGATTCTTATTCCAATTTATGCAACTGAGTACTAGACGGCCGTATTTATTTTGCGAGCGGTTCGCGTCTGTATAGTTACAAAATCCCCAATCCTGTCCCACGAAGCAAGCCATGAATCGTCGCTCAATCCGCTTAAGAAAGGACCGGTGCTATGTTGACCTATGTGTACAATGACGACGGAAGCCAGGCTCTGTGTAATGTGCGGCCAGGACATGTGAGGGCGGATCTGGAACGATGGATTGACTGGGTCTTGGACTCGCCCATCCAGGCGTACGTGTGGTGTACGGCCCATCCCGAAATCTGCTATCACGAGACGAAGGTTGGCGAGCGGTACGGGGCCCGCCCGGGTTTGCGCCTGACCGATCCGGGAAGCTGGCTCATCGTTCAGGCGCTGAACGAACTGCGGGCGGAGGGCACGGACCCGGTTCGCGTGCTGGCCGCGCGCGCCCAGGCTCGGGGCAAAAAGTTTCTGGCGGGGATCCGAATGAGCGACGCCCACCACCGCGATACCGGGAACTGCAAACCGCATGAGTA
>CAYRLT010000345.1:0-3972 GCA_964425095.1 uncultured Luteolibacter sp. | reverse complement strand
GCCTCTTGCAACTCGCGCGGCGCAGGGCTAGAGGTTATCGCACCTTTAGAAATTTCCAAGCGATGGCGTATTGGATCGCTGGTGGTTTAACCATTGAAAACCGACGTGCACTTACCCACTAAAAGTTCAGGAGCGCCGAATTTATTCAACCGCGAATGGACGCGAATGAAGATGTGTTTGTATCAAATTCCTGATTCTGAAAATTAAATTCTGAAAGGAAGGTGTCGAACCACAACCGCAGCGTAGCGAAGATGGACGAACACTCATCTTTGAATTCTGAGTCAAAATACACGGAATACGCGGAAAAATGAAACTGTCATGTTATTCGTGTCCATTCGCGTTCATTCGCGGTTGAACTCTCATAGAATCCCCGTGGCCTCTCACTAGCTTGATCGCCGTGTTACGCCCACGACTTCAGCAGCGCCCGTCCGAATCAAGAAATTATTTTCACGATTTGGATTTTTTCAATTCGCAAATCGGCCGGATCGGAACAAGCTTATTGTATGCAAGCACCACTGGATCGGCTCGGACGTGGACTTCGTGATTTGCGAATTTCCGTGACGGACCGATGCAATTTCCGCTGCCGTTATTGTATGCCCATCGAAAGCTTCGGGCCAGATCATGAATTCCTTCCACGTGAGGAATTGCTGAGTTTTGAGGAATTGGTGCGATTGACCAAGTTGATGGTTCCGCTGGGAGTGCGCAAAATCCGGCTGACCGGAGGCGAACCATTGATGCGGCGTGGCTTGGAAGATTTGGTGGCGATGCTGGCGTCGATCGAAGGCGTGGAAGATCTGGCGATGACCACCAATGGCGTGTTACTCGCCCACCATGCCGAAGCCCTCGCGCTGGCCGGGCTTTCGCGCGTCACGGTGAGCCTGGATGCGCTGGACCCGTCGATATTTTCCCGAATGAATGGCATCGGCGCAAAAGTGGATCGAGTGCTCGCCGGTATCGAATCCGCCCGCGCGTTCGGTCTTCCCGTGAAGTTGAACGCGGTGATTCAACGCGGTGTGAATGAATCGCAAATCCTGCGGCTCGCGAGCTGGGCGGCTGAACGGGAAATCGATTTGCGCTTCATCGAATACATGGATGTCGGCGAAACCAACGGTTGGAAACTCGATGAGGTCGTCACCGCCGAGAACATCCTCTCCATCTTACAGACTGAATTCTCACTCACTCCGCGCGAGCCAGCCTATCGTGGTGAAGTGGCCAGCCATTGGCGTCATGCTGACGGCCGGTCCGAGATCGGCATCATCAGCTCGGTGACCCAGCCATTTTGCCGGGATTGCCAGCGACTCCGGCTCTCGGCGGATGGGAAAATTTTCACCTGCCTATTTTCTAACCAAGGGCATGACCTGCGTCCGGCACTGCGTGGTGGTTTGAACGATACCGGCATCATGGCGGCTATCAACGGCATCTGGGCGATCCGCGATGATCGCTATTCGGAGGAACGAGGAGAAGGTTCCCGGCCGAAGGTTGAGATGAGTTATTTGGGCGGTTAGCCCGCCCCCTCGAGCACTTTCATGGTGGCGGCGTCCACGCTGAAATTTTTTGTTCCGAAGGGCAGCACTCCCCCACCCTCTTGCACTTGGTATTCAAAGATTTTGATCGGCTTCACGCCCTCGACTTCCGACATCAAATACACGCGAATGGTCATCGCCTCCTTGCCGGTCCCCCCCTCGATTTTCTTGGTCGAGAACTGGACTTCGTTCAACCCATCGCGTGCGCCACCGATGATAATTTCGGCCTCCTTGGCATTGGCGAACCGATGACGGCTGAATTTGTTCACGTGCACCAGAACCTCGCGCCCCGGGCAGAACACATAGACTTTGGCGATGATTTTGGCCGGGCGCATCTCGACCGGGGTCGGTGGAACAACACCGGTCGGCTGGGCTTCGGGCGTTTCCTTCAAATACCTCAAATCGCTTTTTGCCAATTCCTTCCTGACTTCCGGGAGTGCTACCAGATTGACGTAGTCCGCACGATCGTAAAGCCAGCCACTGTTGCCGCGGATGAAGGAAAGAACGATCAGGTTGTCGGTCGGAGTGCCGCCAACTCCGAAATCGATTTTCCCGAAATACGAGGCCTTGGCGGTGAAACGGTTTTGTTTCGCATCAAGAAACAGCAAACCGTCAATCGACGGCGGAGGAGTGGGCAGATTGAAGACCGTGGCCGGAAATGCGCGTTTTTCGGAGAGTATCCGGTTTTTCACCTCCATCCGGCGATGCTCTGCGGTGGCGCGTTCCCAAGCGCGGGCGTCCTTGTTGATCACCGCATCGCGCCAAGCCTTGTAGCTGACTTCGAGCGCCGGACGTAGGTCATCCTGAGCGCCCGCAATCACCGTCGACATCAACAAAATCCAACAAATCAATCGATTCATGTGCGAAACGATTGGACAAGCGGGACCATTTCACAACAAACAAATCGCGAGCCGCATCAGGAATTCTGAGGCGCAAGTCCAGTATGAGTCAAATTTTGCAAAAAGTAGCCCCCATCGGCGAGGCGCGTGACCGTGAGATCCTCAAGGATGCGGCGACCTACGTCTATCAGGAGCGACCCCAGGGACCGGTGCAGGCCCACGTTTTTTTCCCGCAAAACCCATCCCCGGAGCCACGTCCGGTCGTGGTATTTTTCCATGGTGGATTCTGGGATGTCCCCACGCCCACCCAATTTGTCCCGCACTGCCTGCACTTCGCCAGCCGTGGAGCCGTAACTGTATCGGCGGAGACCCGGACCTCGGGTCGGCACGGAACCAGCGCCGTGGAGGCCATCGCCGATGCCCGCGATCTCATCCGCTGGCTGCGCCACAATGCCGACACATTCAATATCGATCCCAATCGGGTCGTGCTAGGCGGTGCCGCTGGCGGCGCACTGCTGGCCCTGCTCACCACTATGCCCAAGCCCAAGGCGATGCCCCCGGTCGATGGACTCGACTGCCGCCCTCAAGCCCTGATTTTATTCAGCGCCTTGGTCAACACCACGCGTAAAGGCGCAGCATTCGAGCGATTCCCGGATGCAAAGACCGCCAAACAGAACAGTCCGCTGCAATTGATCCGTCGCAAGCTGCCGCCGATGATCTTTTTCCACGGCAAAACCGACCGCATCACGCCATTTGACGACGTCGAGCGCTTCTGCCGCAAGATGCGTTTTTGGGGAAATACTTGCGAACTCATCGATTTCGAACGAGCCGACCATAGTTTTTTCAATTTCAACGTCAGCCACAAGAATTTCGAAGCCTCCATCGAGGCCGCAGACCGGTTTTTGGTCGAGCAGGGATTACTGCCTGTTGAAGTCATTGCGGAATCGATTGAGTAAGTGTTTCGCGCTGAAACATCGCTTGCCACCGGCAGGGATGCCGGCACACGTTCTCGCCCATGAAACGCGTGATCATCCACACCGACGGAGCCTGCAAGGGTAATCCCGGGCCCGGCGCTTATGGCGCGGTGCTCGTTTGCGGCAAACACCGCAAGGAGGTCTCCGCAGGCTACCGCCTGACCACCAACAACCGCATGGAACTCCGCGCCGCCATCGCAGCTCTCGAGTTGCTATCCGAACCTTGCCAGGTGGAGTTGCACTCGGATTCCAAGTATCTCATCCAAGCGATCAACGAACGCTGGCTCGAAGGTTGGAAACGCCGGAACTGGATTAAATCCGATAAACAACCCGTAAAAAACAAAGATCTATGGCAACTTCTCATCGTCGCCATCGCTTCCCACAAAATCGATTGGCACTGGGTCAAAGGACACGCCGGCCATGCCGAAAACGAACGCTGCGACGAGTTGGCCAATATCGCCGTCGCCAGCAATCACTTGCTAGAAGATCTACCCCGGTAGGGCGGATCCGGCCCGGTCCGCCCAATACTGGCCACTTAAGCGCATTTGCGGATTAATTCGATGATTTTCGGTTGCTCCCGGACTTTTGGCGGTTTGCCGCCATTTCGGATTTTAAACTTCGCCCTTGCCCGTCCTT
>CAYRLT010000344.1:0-5809 GCA_964425095.1 uncultured Luteolibacter sp. | reverse complement strand
TGCGCCGGTGCCTGTCTCGCTGTCTGATCGTTCATGGTGTTGGTTGGTTTGAATTCAATTCCAAACAGGCGATGTCGGAACATCGCCCGATCAACCAGCACCAATAAATTTTAACGTTTTAACGGGAAAAAATCCGCTTCCGACGCTGCATCCAACAGCGGGTAAGCTTCCTGTTTAAATTCAGGCTTCCATTCCCGCCGTGGATGAGCTTTTACGTTAGCTAAGAAAATTCACCGTGCGCAAAATCACCGAAGACCTATTAATCAAAAGCCCATCCATAGCAGCAGTTTTCTATGGCTTGTCACTGATGGGATTGATGATCTGTTTCTTTAGTTACAACTTCGGCGGTATGATTCTCTATCCGCTATTTTATGCGCTTAATGCGTGGCCATTATTTGTTTTACAGCAGATTGATGGCGTATTTCACAGCAGCATATTGGGTATCGATGAGAATTACAGTAATGCGTTTGGCAGAGGACAGTTCATCTCGATAGCTGGATGGCTCTTGATTTCACCGTTCGTTCTGATGATCTACAGAGGAATTAAGATGATCCATAGTAAGAACAACAAAGAAAGCTAACCCCAAAGATAGGTTTGAGCGATAGCCTCAAACCTATCGGTTGTTGAACTGGCCCAGGTGGTGCCGCGTGCGGAAGTTACGCGTAATGCGTTTTGATTTCAGGACTCACAATCAACGAGTTGCGGACACTGGGTGTGCTGACTGCGGGATTTCGGTCACTGTGCGGTGGCTGTGAAGCGAGTCGCACGGCGATTCGCTTCCCAGCCACCGACCCAGTAGAGTTCAATCATGATTGAAGTTCCACTAGCGCGCAGTCCTGAGGAGCCCGGTGCGGTAATTCCGCACGCCGGGATCTGCGAGGGGGGCGTCAGGCAACTGACGTCTTTAGCTTAATCGTCGATACAACGAGACACTGTGGTGGTCATGCCGCCTCCGAGAGGCGCTCGCTGCCAGCCCACTGCGTGGTGCTTAAGCGCGCGCTTCGAGCGGGGTGTAGGAGCGGAGCGTTTCGCCGGTGTAGATTTGGCGGGGACGGGCGATGCGGCTGTCCGGATCTTCCATGACTTCCTTGAAGTTGGCGATCCATCCGGGCATGCGGCCGATGGCGAACATCACGGTGAACATGTCCATCGGGATACCGATCGCACGCATGATGATGCCGCTGTAGAAATCGACATTTGGATAGAGTTTGCGGGAAATGAAGTAATCGTCGTGAAGGGCGATTTCTTCGAGTTTCTTGGCGATATCGAGCAAGGGGTCGGATTTGTGCAGCTGGGCGAGCACTTTGTCGCATTGCTGTTTGATGATGACCGCGCGGGGATCGAAGTTTTTGTAAACGCGATGGCCGAAGCCCATCAAGCGGCGGTTGCCGGTCTTGTTTTTGACTTCATTGAGGAATTTCGTGCCGTCGTCGCCCTCTTTGTGGATTTCCTCGAGCATTTCGAGCACTGCTTGGTTGGCACCGCCATGAAGCGGACCCCAAAGCGCGCAGACGCCGGCGGAGGCGGAGGCGAACAGGTTGGCGCGGCTGGAGGCGACCATGCGCACCGTTGAGGTGGAGCAATTCTGCTCGTGATCGGCATGGAGGAGAAAAATGAGGTCGAGCGCCTTGACGATCTCCGGTTTGAGGTCGCAATCCTCACCGGGATAAGGCGAGAACATCATGTGGAGGAAGTTCGCCGTGTATTTGAGATTGGTTTTCGGATAGATCGTCGGCAAGCCGTGAGCCTTGCGGTAGGAGAAGGCGGCGATGGTGCGGACTTGGGAAATGAGGCGGGCCGCATGGTAGGGGAAACGCGACTCGCGCTTGGAGATCAGGTTCGGATGGTAGGAGGAGGCCGCGTTGATCATCGCGGAGAGGATCGCCATCGGGTGGGCGGTGGGCGGGAAGTTTTCGAAATGAAACCGCATGCCTTCGTGCAACATTTGGTTTTCCGCCAGCAGGTCGGAGAACTCGGTGAGTTGCGCCCGAGTCGGCAGTGAGCCGTAGATCAGGAGGTAGGAAGTCTCGATGAAAGTGCTTTTTCCAGCCAGTTCAGCGATATCGTAGCCGCGGTAGCGAAGGATTCCCTTTTCTCCATCAATGAAGGTGATAGCGCTTTCGCAGGAGCCGGTATTCCCATATCCGGGATCGAGCGTGATGCAGCCGGTAGCGTTTCTGAGTGAGGAAATGTCAATTCCCACTTCGCCCTCGGAACCGACGATCGTCGGCAATTCGAGAGATTTTCCATCAATATTCAGTTCCACGGTTGGCTTCATGTGCGGAGAAAGTAAGCAGGTTGATTTCCAATACGCTAGTTTTGATTAACACGAATTTCTTTCGATTCCCCATGGAGCGTCGTTCGATCATTCTCCGACATCCGGGTATGAGCCGAGAAGTTTGACCAGCGAGCAGTGGCGACCGAGTTCCCCGAGGGCCTCGGAGACCTTGGGATCATCGCAATGCCCCGCGAGATCTACGTAGAAAATGTATTCCCAATCCCTGCGTTTCGAAGGGCGGGATTCGATTTTCGAGAGATTGATATGGAATTGATCGAAGGCTTTGAGCGCATTGACCAGCGAGCCGGGCCGGTCGTGGATGGCGAAAAGGATCGAGGTGCGGTCGTTGCCGGTGGGCGGGCAGGTTTTCTCGCCGATAACCAGAAAACGGGTGGTGTTGGTGCTGCGGTCTTGGATCGATTCCTCGAGCAAGGTGAGGCCATACATCTCTGCGGCGAGGCGCCCGCCAAGGGCCGCGGCTCCCTGGGATGCCTGATCACGGGCGATTTGGGCGGCTTTGGTGGTGGATGAAACCTCGACGAGTTCGGCTTCGGGGAAATGTTTGAGAATCCAGGAACGGCACTGACCGAAGACTTGCGGATGGGAGTAGAGGATTTTGATTTGGTCCCGAGGAATGGCGGCCATGAGGCCGTTTTCAATGCGCAGCAGGATTTGCGCGCAAATATGCAACGGCGAGTCGACAAACAAATCAAGCGTATGGGAAACCGCGCCTTCCGTGGAGTTTTCGATGGGAACCACGCCGTAATCCGCCGTGCGACGGGCGACCTGATCGAAAACATCGGAGAAATTTGGTTGCGGCGAATAGTTCACCGAGTGGCCGAATTTTTTGATGGCCGCCTGATGCGTCCAAGTCCCTTCCGGGCCGAGGTAGGCGATTTTGAGATCGTCTTCGAGTGCGAGGGCGGCGGACATGATTTCCCGGTAAATCGCGCGAATGGATTTTTCCGGCAAGCGGCCTTGGTTCATCTCGATGAGGCGCTTAAGCAATGCCTCCTCCCGCTCGGGGGCGTAAATTTGCAGGCCTTCGCGCTTTTTGACGACGCCCACCTCATGAACGAGATCGGCGCGACGGTTGAGGAGGTCGAGCAAGTCGTGATCGAGGGTATCGATCTGGCGGCGGATGTCGTCGAGATTCACAGGATGGGTGGGGTTCAGGCTTCGTTGGAGGTTTCATCCGCGGCATTTCCAGCGGCCGCTGCGGGGGCTCCGATGGCGCCGAGTGCGAGTTGCTGCTCGGCCTCAGGAACAGGGGCGGTGGTCTCGGGATCCGGGAGTTTCACTTTGCGGAGTTCGGAGGCGTTCGGCAGATCGTCGATGGAACGGATGCCGAAATGCTCGAAAAACAAGTCGGTGGTTTCATAAAGTAAGGGCCTGCCTGGAAGTTCGGCTCGGCCACCGATGCGGATGAGGTCGCGATCGAGCAATTTCTGGATCATGCCGTCACAAGCGACGCCGCGGACGGCCTCAATGGCGGCTTTGGTGATGGGCTGGCGGTAGGCGATGATGGCGAGCGTTTCCATCGCCGGGCCACTCATGCGCTCGGGTTTGCGGCCCGGGAAAAGCTGGCGGACGAAGTCGCCGTATTCAATCCGAGTGAAGAGTTTCCAGCCCTTAGGACGCTCCAAGACAGCGAACGCCCGTTGGCTTTGCTGGTAGGATTCGTTGAGCTCACCAATCGCCTTGGCGACTTGATCCGCAGAGGTTGCGGCGAGCGCCGTGAGCCAGTCGGGCAAGAGCGGTGGCTCCTTGCCCTCCTCGGTCTCACGGACTCGGATATCCTCGGCCTCGGCCACGCGGGCACGGACCAACCGCGCGATTTCCTCTGAGGGAAGCGGGTTTTGTGAGGCAATAAGAAGGGCTTCGACGATGGCGCTGAGCTGCATGGCGGGGCCGCACCATAATCACCCAAAGCGACATTTCAAGCTTCCTGCGGGAAACCGTGAAATGTAATATTTCGCGCCTAGTGAAGTTTCGCCTTGATGGTAACGCCGGAACGGGCTAACCCACCCCGCTCTTCACGCCTGCGAGATCATCATTTCGTGGCGGGAGGAAAAATTTCATATCACCCGCATCCTCATCCCTGCTCCATGGCCGCGAAGAAAAACACCTCGAAGCCCGCTTCCTCCAAGGGGAAAGCCGCACCCGCCGTTAAATCCACGAAATCCGCTCCTGCGGTGAAAAAAACCGTGGCTAAGACCAAGGAAAAAGCGACACCGCCAAAGAAGGCCGCTCCCGTGAAGAAGGCCGCTCCCGCGAAGAAGGCGGCTCCTGCGAAGGAAGCCGCTCCCGTGAAGAAGGCCGCTCCCGTGAAGAAGGCGGCTCCTGCCATGAAAACATTGCCGGTGAAGGAATCGACACCGGTGAAAAAGAGCACTCCGGCGAAAGAAGTAGCGGCCCCTGTTGCAAAACCAACTCCTTCAAACACAGTGGCTCCCGCCGCGCCTACGAAGAAGAGCGGTCCCGCCAAAACTCGTTCTTCCTTGATGGATTTCCCCGTGCCAACCGCACCGATCAAGCCACCGTTCGTTCCACCCAAGAGCCTCTCGACGAAAAATCCGACCAGCGGCTCCGGATCCAACGGCATCCACCACAGCCCGGCGTTTGTGATGAAGCAGCGCCAGCGGCTTCTCGACCTACGGGACGAATTGGTGGACGCCATGTCCGGAATGACCCGCGACACCATCCGCAACGCTCCGGAAGGCTCTGAAGCCTCGGGCAGCGGCCAACATCAAGGCGACGCCGGCAGCGATGCCTACGACCGGGATTTCGCGTTATCCGTGCTCGCGAATGAGCAGGACGCCCTTTACGAGATTGAACAAGCCCTGAGAAGGATCCAAAGCGGATCTTACGGGGTTTGTGAAATGTCATCCCATAAAATCCCAATTGCCCGTCTTGAAGCCATTCCTTTCGCCCGTCTAACGGTCGAATGCCAAGGTCAATGGGAGAAGGAATATGGCAAACGCCGCTTCCGTCCGTCCAATGAAGTAGGCTTCAGCGGCGGAAATTACCTCGAAGATGAAGATTCTGAAACAGTTTCTCTTGACGAGGACGAAGATTAAACCAACATCACCGCCCCCAAGATTCCATGCCACGCGAGATCATCATCCTAGAATGCACCGAAGCGAAAGCCGAGGGCAAACCGACTTCACGCTACGTCACCACGCGTAACAAGAAGAGCCTCCGCACACCAGGTCGTCTGGAGAAAGTGAAGTTCAACCACTTCCTCAAGCGCCGCACCCTTCACCGCGAACTTCGCTAACACCAGCTTCCGTTTCCCATGTCCGAGCCAAAAACAATCCAGCGCCGCATCAACTTCCGCAAGGCGAACCGCAAGATGACGCGCCGTCGTCACGACATCCCAGCCGATCTTGTTGTCGCGACCAATCCGGAGCTTCTCACCAAGTTCACCACCGAAACCGGGAAAATCCTTCCCCGCCGCGTTACCGGTGTTTCCGCCAAGCTGCATCGCAAGATCAACTCTGCGATCAAGCAGTCCCGCGCGATCAATCT
>CAYRLT010000343.1:0-2709 GCA_964425095.1 uncultured Luteolibacter sp. | reverse complement strand
TTGGCGGCCTCAGCTTGAAAATCCACATCGGCGATTTCGCCATCGGGCGTCGCATCAGGAGCGGCCTCCAGCACTTGGTCGTCAAGGGGATCGGATTCGTTTGAAGTGTTCATTTTTTTGATATGGCGATGAGTGTGAAGTCGTCGTGTTTGAAGTCGTCGCCGGTGAGGTTTTTGACATCCTCCGCGACGTGCCGGACGACGCCTGCTGCACCGTGCGGTGCGCTGACACAGAGGGCTTCGATCAGGCGTTCAATCCCGTATTCAAGACCCTCGTGATTCATGGCTTCCGTGGCACCGTCGGTATAGAGCAAAATGCAATCACCAGCCTCCATCACGAGACTCAAATCGGCGCAAACTCTATTGAAGACCTCGCCGCTGTCAATCCCGAGGGCCATGCCTTTGGGGCTCAGTTTTTCAACAGTTCCGGTCGCTGCACGGTAGAGCAACGGGGCGTCATGCCCGGCACGGGCGAGGGTGACCCGCCCCGCCGCGCCATCGAGAATCAGGTAAGCCATGCTGATAAACATGTCCTCTTTGATGTCGGGGTAGAGTTGGGAATTCACCCGACGGAGGACATCCGAGGCAGCGGCTGTGGCGGTGGCCTCGCGGCGCAATACGCCGCGGCACATGGCCATGATGAGCGAAGCTGGAACACCTTTGCCGGAAACATCGGCGATGGCCACCCCGAGACGGTCGGTCCCGAGCGGGATGTAGTCGAAATAATCTCCGCTGACATGCCGGGCGGCGAGGCTCACAGCGCTGAGTTCGTAGCCGGGGAAAACGGGGTCCGCCTCGGGAAGAAGGATGCGCTGGATGTCGCGGGCGATTTCCAGGTCGCGGTCGAGGAGTTTTTTTTCGCCCGCCTCGAGATAGATCGCTTCGTTGTAGAGGGCGAAGGCGCTCTGCTCGGCGAGGGCGCGGAAGACCTTGAGGTCCTTCTCCTCAAAGGCGACAGCCGACTTCGGATTGACCAGCGCCATGACTCCAATCGTGCGGTGTCTGTAAACGAGTGGTCCAAGAATGGCGGAATGCGCGGGGAGCTGCGGGTCACTCCCGGCCGAAATCAAGCGTGTTGCGCCGTTTTTCCAGCACTCCGGAAACAGGCCGACGGCATCCTTGCCGACCGGTTGGAGCTGAAGAAAACTTTCGATCACGGCGGGGTTCGATGCAGCCTGCGTGAGGATATGCTGCGGAATCTCGACTAGCGGGGGACATCCGCTTGTGATGAAGGCCGGTGTGAGCGCGGTGTCGGTTTTATTTGTGAGGTAGAGTGCTCCCGCCTGGGCATCCAAGATTCGCAGAGAACTCTCAACGATGAGCCGGTGCAGTTCCGAGCTGCGAACGCCCTCGGAGAAGGCCGCGCCTATTCCATGCAGGAAATCGAAAACCCGGTCTTCTTCCTTCTGCAATTCCTGAAGCCGCCGCTCCAACCCGCGCACCCGATTCCTGCTTTTGCGCATGGCAAAAAAGACTGCGGCGAACAGCAAAGCGCAGAGTGCAGGAATGAAAATCGTCCACATGAAGTGTTGAACCAACAACCTTCCCGAAAGCCGCCCCACCAATCAAGAGCGATTAATTCTAAGCGGAAGGTTCGCCTTCCGTAATTTCCTGGCGCAGATACTCAATTACATCCTGGAAACGAACAGCATTCCGCGGGTCGGCATCGATCAAGGCCTCATGGGCTTCAAGGATGGCGATCCTTTGCTCCTCAGGCGCGGACCCAGGAATGCCGGCTTTTTGAAGAGCGGGAGGCAGTGGCGCGGAAGGTTCGGGTTCGACTTGGAAGAGATGATCCAGACCAAGGCCCTCAAGAAGCGAGAAATTGCGGGTGTTGGCTCTCACGACACGAAGCAGACCCCTTTCCAAATCGCGGAGGCTAAAGGCCACGGAAGCCAGGGTGCCCATGAAGGTCGAGTCCATGAGTTCGCACTTTTCGAGATCGAGGACGAAATCGCTGTGCCCTTTCGAGATCATGCGTTGCACAAATTCCTTCACGCACTTTGAGTTCTCAAAGGTGCCGCGACCCTCGAGCTTCATCCAGACAATGCCATTTTCGCTGCCGACGAGGATGGATGATGATTTACTCACAAAATACAGGAAGAAATTAAGGCTGAAGAAGACGGAATGTCAAACTGGCACTACCTCCACATGTAGGACTGGCTGAGCGCTACAATGCGGCCGTCGACTATCAGCAGAGCGCGCCAAGCAGTGACGCGTCCGTTTTCCAAAAATTCGTCTCCGGTGACTTCGAATGTCGAGCGGTGCGATCCAACCGCGTCAGGGTAAGAGCGCTCTTTGGCCATGACGTAATTTCCAAGCCCAGCCTGGCGGTATTCCAAGCGGAGGGTCACATCCGACCGCGTCGAGTTGCGCCAGAAGATCGTGTAGTAATTTCCATGACGCTGCGCCAATTCGGTGGAGTCCACCACGCCAAACGAGCGGCGGGCACGCTCGAAATTGATCATGTCGTTCTTCGCCTCAATCTCGACATACTCTGGATCGAAGGAGGAAGTCAGGATTTTGCGGAACTGGTAGGCATCGTCGATCGCGAGTGGCAGCACATTGGCCTTCGGCAAGCGGGTGGCAGGGCCTTCCGGGACGGAGCAGCCTGCCAAGAGGGTCAAAACAACCAAGCTGGAAAGCAGGGTAAGGCGGGTCATTGGCGCAGAGCAAAGCGGGTTTGAGCGGGAGTGTCAATTTTCCGCAC
>CAYRLT010000342.1:0-1869 GCA_964425095.1 uncultured Luteolibacter sp. | reverse complement strand
TGCATTATTGGTTCAGGATACGTCGGATTGGTCTCAGGTGCCTGCTTCGCTGAAGTCGGCCACACGGTCACCTGCGTGGACAACAATGAGAAAAAAGTCCAGCAGCTGCTCGCCGGATAAGGTCCAATCTACGAGCCCGGCCTTGAGGACTTGCTCCACCGCAATGTGGCCGCGAAGCGTCTCAATTTCACCACAAGCACCGAGGAGGGCGTGGATAACTCCGATGTGGTGTTCATCGCTGTTCCCACACCGCCGCAAGCCGATGGCAGCGTTGATCTGTCCTACATCGAAAAGGTCGCCCGCGAGATCGCTGCAGTCCTTAAGCAGGGTCAATACCGCGTCATCGTGGACAAGAGCACCGTCCCGGTTAAAACCGGTGAGAAGGTCGCCGATACGATCCGCCGTTACAACAAAACCGGCGCCGAGTTCGATGTGGTGAGCAATCCCGAGTTCCTGCGCGAAGGCTGCGCCGTGCCCGACCTCATGAAGCCCGACCGCATCGTTATCGGCGGCAACAGCGAGCGAGCTGTCGCTCTCATGCAGAAAATCTACGAGCCATTCATGTCCCCCGTTCTTGTGACGGACATCAACTCCGCCGAGTTGATCAAACATGCCGCAAACTCCTTCCTCGCCCTCAAAATCTCCTACATCAACGCCGTGGCCCGCATTTGCGAAGCCAGCGGGGCGGATGTCGAGAAGGTTGCCGACGGTATCGGTATGGACCGCCGCATCGGTCGCAATTTCCTGAATGCCGGCATCGGCTACGGGGGATCCTGCTTCCCGAAGGATATCGCCGCATTCATAGCCATCAGCGAAGACCTCGGCGTTCCCTTCACGCTCCTCAAAGAGGTCGAAAAAATCAACTTTAGCCAACGCGAGCGCTTCCTCGACAAGATTCGCGAAGCCCTTTGGGTTCTGAAGGATAAAAAAGTCGCTGTCTGGGGAATCACCTTCAAACCAGACACCGACGATGTGCGCTCGTCTGTTGCGATCGATGTCGTCCGCGACCTCGTGTCGGAGGGAGCCGAAGTGACGGTCTACGATCCAAAAGGCACCGAAAAAGCCCTTGAGTTCAAACTTATCGATGGAGCCCGCGTGGCGAATTCACCGCTCGAAGCCGCTACAGGTGCCGAAGCCCTCATTATCGCCACCGAGTGGAAGGAATTCACCAAGGTCGATCTCTCCGAGCTCCGCAAGGTCATGCACACGCCGCTCATCTTCGACGGACGCAATATTCTTGCTCCTGAGACCGTTCGCGCCGCCGGCTTCCGCTACACCAGCATTGGCCGCAGCTAGAAAGATCCGTCCAGAAACCTTTCCAGCTTGGAGTGCAACTCCTCGCGGGCACGGAAGAGCAGGCTTTTCACAGAGGGAACCGTCGTTTCCAAAACGGCGGCTATTTCCTCGTAGGGCATCTCCTCGTAGCGGCGGAGAATCAGGGCCAAGCGTTGCTGCTCGGGCAATGAGGCGATCGCCATTTCGATGGCGGCCTGCAATTCCTTTTCCTGAAGCTTATGTCCAGGTTCCACGGAACCGACATCGTGAATCTCGCGCGGCGTTCCATCTTCCTGCTCCAATGGGAGAAGCCGTGCTCGGCTGCGCCGCCGCGTTTCGTTGAAGACGAGATTGCGGGTGATCGTCAGCAACCAAGTCGTAAACTTCGCGGTGGCCGCGTAACGAGGAGCCGCCTGCCAGACGCGGATAAAAACCTGCTGCGCCAAATCCTCAGCTGCACTAGCATCCCCAAGCATTTTGGCAATCGTGCCGATGACCAGCGATTGGTGCCGATCGATCAGTTCCTCAAAAGCCCGTTCATCACCAGCCGCCGTGCGCTGCATGAGTTCAGCGTCGTCGGGTGGCATTAGAAAA
>CAYRLT010000341.1:0-2611 GCA_964425095.1 uncultured Luteolibacter sp. | reverse complement strand
CCATACGCTGGATTCGGTTTTCACCGCCTTGAAGCTGCCCGCTCCCACCTCCATCGAGGGCTCGAAGATCGTCGGCGGAAACGCCGAGGTGCATCCCGACAAGGCACGCGTGACCTATCATTTTCCTGCGCGCGACGGATTCCCGCCACTCAAAATCAATTGGTATGAAGGTCAGGAAGCTCCGCGTCCGAAAGAACTCGAGGAAGGTCGCAAGCTGCCCGATCAGGGCGGTGTGTTGTTCAAGGGTGAAAAGGGAATCATCATGTGCGGGGTCTATGGCGACAGTCCGCGCTTGATTACGGAGACTGCCATGAAGGCCTACACGCGGCCGGAAAAAACGCTTCCGCGCATCAAGGGTGGTCACGAGCAGAATTGGATTGACGCGATCAAGAGCGGAGGCAAAGCCAGCGCCGATTTTGACTATTCGGGTCCTTTGACCGAGTTGGCTCTGTTAGGAAACATCACGAAAAAGTTTCCAAACCAGAAGCTGCTCTGGGACAACGCGCAGATGAAGGTGACGAATCTCGATGAAGCCAACGAATGGGTGCGTAGGCCCTATCGAAAAGGCTGGTCGTTGTAGGTCACCAGGCGTTTCGTTCGATCCTGCATTCGCCGGGGATCAGCCGAACGAAAAAGGAAACGGGTGTCGATCCTTTAAGTCGTCGATGCGGATTTTCGATATGCCTTCGCGAGTATTGCGGATGAGGATTTCCTCACCAAGAAGCCCCCGGCATTCCGCGTGATCACCTTCGTTGTAAGGCCTATTAAGTGTGTCGCCCAAATCTGGAAAACTCACCGACCACTCACCGCCGAGATTTGGGTCCTTGAAGAACAAGATCGCAAGCGGCGGTGGGCCGTTGCAGTCACGAATATACTCATAAACGAGCGCTTTCGAGCCGTCCGGTGAGAACCAGGCTCGCTGGGTGTCCTTGATGGGTGCGCCGGGTGCGCCCCGTGAAATTCTGCTTGGTGCGGAAACCAACACGTGGCTGGAGCTATCTATTAGTTTGTAGGTAGAAGTCGTGCTGATACCATGATACATGTTACCGACCTGTTCGCCGGCTTGAAAAACAACGCTCCATTTTCGATCAGATGAGGTGGCGCGGTGTTTGGTGAAGTGTTTCTCCAACTGCTGTGCTTGCTCAATCTCGGTTTCATTCGCAGCAACGAATCCGTGTTCCTTCCTCCATGTGGAAATCTCCGCCACGGTGGCGGGACGATCCGGACTATTCCGCGTCGCCAATCCAGGTCCGCATGAGGCGAAGCAGAGGATCAGCGCCGGCAGGGCAACGAACCGTGTCAATACCGTGGGAATTTTTTCCGTAAGCATGGCTTTTGGAAGTGGTTTTGTTAGGTTGGATAAATTTCGGAACGAGTTGTGATTATTCTCCGATTCCTCGTCATGCGCGACAAATCAGGATCTTATTTGTCCGCTTTTCCTTCCTCGATTTTCTTCAATTGAGTGGTGAGATATTCACCGCACGGGGTGGGGGTGGTGTTCGTGATTCGGATCAGGTAGGGTTTGCCCGAAGTGGAGGATTGAGATGCGGCCACCGCGATGAAGTCCGCCGCGCTGTTGATTTTTTCCTCGTTCGCTTCCCATTTGCGGCGCAGGAATTTGGCTGCGCTTTTGCAATCATAGTCTTTTCCATTGCGGGTGAACGTGGCGCCGGAAAGTCCTTCGACGTGGGTGAGAAGGGCTTCGATCTTCGTCTTCTCCGCAGCAGGGATTTCTCCGGCTCTGATGCCGAGCATGCTGCTGAAGAACACAAGAAGGACAGTGATTTGAAAGGCTCTGAATTTCATGAT
Organism: uncultured Luteolibacter sp.; assembly: GCA_964425095.1. GTDB lineage: Bacteria > Verrucomicrobiota > Verrucomicrobiia > Verrucomicrobiales > Akkermansiaceae > Luteolibacter. Next base: position 802 of record CAYRLT010000341.1, on the reverse strand, counting down.
TTTTGCGGCTCGATTTTCATTGGGCGGACTTAGAATGATGCGCCTCGCTCACCGATAGCGTTTTGACTCACTTGCCCGGCACGATCCAGATATTGCGAAACATCACCGGGTTGCCGTGCTCCTGCAGGAAGACTGGTCCATCGGGTCCTGCCAATGGGCTGCTGATCGGTGCGGATGTTGTGAAATCTTTGTGAAGTTCCAAGTCTTCGTGCACGAGGACTCCATTGAGGCGCACGGTGATCCGTGGCCAGGCCGTGCGGTTGCCTGAGGCATCGAATTTGGCGGCGGTGAAATCGACGTCGTAGGTCTGCCATGTGAGCGGCGGCAGGCACGCGTTCAATCGGGGTTTTGAGATCGAATAGATACCGCCGCACTCGTTATCTTTTCCGTCGAGACCGAATGAATCGAGAATCTGGGTTTCCCATCGGCCGCTGTGATAGACTCCGCTGTTACCGCGCTGCTGGCCGCGTGCCGTAGGCTTGTATGGCGTACGGAATTCGAGGTGCAACTTATAGTCGCCGAAGCTTCGCTTGCTGGTGCATCCGGCAGCGAGCTGATGGCCGCTCAGGATCTTGCCATTGTCCCAGTGTTCCGAGGTTGTGCCGTCGAACAAGACCACCGCGCTCTGCGGTGGTTTGGCATCGAGCGTGGGACTGTGGCGCTCGACGCGCGAAAGTTGGCGCTTCGGGCTATCGGGTAATGTTAGGGAAAGCGATCCATTTTCAATCGTGGCAGCGGTTTTTCCAGCGTCATCCAAGCACTCAATTTTGCTGCCATTGCGTGTTCCCTTCAGCAGGGTGCG
>CAYRLT010000340.1:0-2335 GCA_964425095.1 uncultured Luteolibacter sp. | reverse complement strand
TGGGCATGTTTCGCTATGGAAAGTTGGCTAGGCAGGCGGTTTCGGCGATGAGTTATCTGGCCGAGCGGCATGGCAGCGACAAGCCGTTGATTTCGTCAGCCGAGGTGGGTCGGGCGCGGAAGATACCGCTCGCATTGGTGGCGAAGTTGTTGAGCGAGGCGGCGGCGGCCGGTCTCGCGCGGGGGGTGACGGGCCCTGGAGGAGGCTACCGGTTGACACGTCCGCCATCAGAGATACGGCTTGCGGATATTGTTCGGATTTTCGAGCGCGAGCAGATTGAGCATCCGTGTCCGTTTGGACCGGGATGGTGTGGCAAGGGCAGCCCGTGTCCATTGCATGAGGATTTCCTGCGCTTGGAGAGAGAGGGCAATCGTTTTCTGGCGGAGACGACGCTTGCGGTTTTTGGAAAGGATCAGCCATTGATTCGCAAGCCGCTTGCATGATGGCCAAGGTCATTGCTGCGGCATCTTCCTGCTGGTCATGATCGGGGGATTTTTGCAGTATCTATTATTATGAGCATTTCTTCTGCGGATTACGAAAAACTCGGGCAGTTCTATCTTGGGCGGGAATACGATTCGGAGGCTGGGAAAATCACCGACGATCTGGTCCTCTATGATTCCAAGGATTTGGTGACCCACGGCGTGGTGCTCGGCATGACGGGTTCGGGGAAAACCGGGCTTTGCCTTGCATTGTTGGAGGAGGCGGCGATGGACAATATTCCGGCGATCGTTATCGATCCCAAGGGCGACATTTCCAATCTCTTACTGATGTTTCCGGATCTCGATGCGAAGAGTTTTCGGCCGTGGATCAATGAAGATGATGCGGCGAAGAAGGGGATCTCGCCCGATGAGCATTCCGAAAAAACCGCCGCCATGTGGAAATCTGGTTTGGCTGATTGGGGACAGAATCCCGATCGCATCGCGAAGCTGCGCGACAAGGTGGACATCAATATTTTCACGCCCGGTAGCAAGGCGGGGATTCCGGTTTCCATTCTCAGTTCGTTGGAGGTGCCGCCGTTTGAAATCATGGACGACGCTGAGTTGTTAGTTGAGAGGATTGAAAGCACGGTTTCCTCATTGCTCTCGTTGGTGGGCGTGGATGCGGATCCGATTCAGAGTCCGGAAGCGGTGCTGCTTTCATCGATCTTCCAGAACGCGTGGAATGCGGGGCACAACATTACCTTGGAAACCCTGATCCGCCACATCCAGAAGCCAGCGTTCGACAAGGTTGGTATCATCGACCTCGAATCGTTCCTGCCGGAGAAATCCCGCCAGACCTTGGCGCTGAAATTCAATAATTTGTTAGCATCGCCGGGTTTTTCATCCTGGCTCGAAGGGCCGCCGCTCGACATCGCGAAGATGTTGCATGATCCCTCCGGAAAACCTCGGATCTCGATTTTTTCGATTTCGCATCTTGGCGACGCGGAGCGGATGTTTTTTGTCAGTCTGCTGCTCAATCAGATGCTTGGCTGGATGCGGACGCAGAATGGCACCACCTCATTGCGGGCTTTGCTTTATATGGATGAGATCTACGGATTTTTGCCACCCAGCGCGAATCCACCGTCCAAGCGGCCGATGATGACGATGCTCAAACAAGGTCGGGCCTTCGGGCTTGGGTGTTTGTTGGCGACGCAGAATCCGGTGGATTTGGATTATAAGGCGCTGTCCAACATCGGGACGTGGTTTCTCGGTCGCCTGCAGACCGAGCGGGATAAGCTCCGCGTGCTTGATGGCTTGGAGGGGGCGGCGGGATCGCAGAACGCGAAGTTTGACCGCGCCTCGATGGAGCGGTTGATCTCCGGCCTCGGTAATCGGATTTTCCTGATGAACAACGTGCATGAGGACGGGCCGGTGTTGTTTCACGTTCGTTGGGTGATGAGTTATCTAACGGGGCCACTCACCCGCAGCCAAATCAAGAAGCTGATGGACCCGAAACGTGGCGCTTTCGATGCCGCAGCGGGGCCTGCAGCCGTGGTAAACCCGATGGCCATGCCGGGAATTTCCGCGGCGGCTGTTTCCTCGCCGCGTCCGGCGGTTGGCGCGGGTGTCACCGAAGTCTTCGTCGCGCCGGCCGGGGGCGGTGAGGGTGTGGTCTATCAACCCCACTTGTTGCGTACGGCGACGGTGCATTTTTCCTCCGCAAAAATGGGGGTTGATGGAAGTCGGAGCGTGCGTTTGGTGAATCCGATCACCGCGACTGGCATCGATTGGGAAATACAGGTGCCGCCGCCAAGCCGCCAGGAGGAGATGAATGAACCTGCGGCTGGAGCCGGTTTTGCGGAGCTTCCGGGATTTGCGATGAATGCAGCGAACTACAAGCAGGTGGAGAAAGATTT
>CAYRLT010000339.1:0-27942 GCA_964425095.1 uncultured Luteolibacter sp. | reverse complement strand
ATTATACGCCGGTATGACTACCGAAACAACAGGCCGGGCGCTCATCGTGTCATTTATGATTTGAATTCAAAACGCCAGTTTTCATCATTACTTATGTTGCTGCGGAATTCTCCGGTATAGTTGTTAGTTAAGCATCAGCATTGCCGGACATATCGGAGCCATTCCAGATGGATCCTGACATGAACTCATGCACGGCCTCATCCCAAGTCCGGGGTAGGATTCCAGTTCGGCGTGAAAATTTTTCGGTATTCAGCGAGCTGTTACGAGGTCGGCGCGCAATAAATGCGGTGACGGAATTCAAGGGGACACCGCCAATTTCACCAACCATGACCGGATGGCCCGAAGCTCGGGCCGTGTCCACACAATACTGCCCCCACTCTTGCCAGGTGCATGGGCTGGAATTGCACAAGTGGAATATTCCCCCGGCGGAACCGGCTGTGCCGTCAAAAACCAGCGTAGCCATCCAGTTGGCTAGATCGAGAGTATAGCTTGGACAAGCAATCTTATCGCCCGGCAGCGTCAGACTTGGGCAGTTACATGCCTGATCGACAACCCATTCCGGGAAGGCGCGCCTCCCAGGACCGAATACCCATGACACCCTCACAATAAGATTGGCCCCTGACGCATCCAGGACATGATTCTCGCCCCTGAGCTTCGATTCTCCGTAAACGCTGATCGGCCTGGGCTTGTCGGTTTCGAGATATGGCAACTCAGTATTGCCATCAAATACCATGTCGGTGCTGACATAGGTCATATGCGCTCCTTTTCTAGCAGAAATTTCAGCAATCCGTCCGGGAGCCTCGGCATTGACCGCGAAGGCTTCTTGCTTTTGCGTCTCGCAATAATCCACCGCAGTCAGAGCACCCGTTAAAAAAATAAAGTCATAGTCGAGTGGCTCAAGCGCCTCATGGATTGATCGAGCTGAGCGAAGATCGAGTTGGCTGCGGCCAAGTCCGGCAACTTGGAATTCAGGTTCGAGATATTTCACCAACGAGCTTCCAAGACGGCCACCGGAACCAACGACGACTATTCGCATCGATGTGTTGCCATCACCCGGCTTCCGGCCATCATGTTCCGACATTCGCACGATAAGTTTATTTTTTATTTTTTATACATTCTCGATAGACTTCCGCGGTCATGCGGGCGGTCTCGCTCCATGGCCAGCCCTTCGCTTTCTTCAGATTGTGTTCGCCCATGGCCTCAAGTCGCGACCTCGCACCGATCGCGGCAGACAATGCTTCATGCAACGCACCGGGAGACGATGGATCGTATAGGAAACCTCCCTCTTCATCCAAGGTATCCTCAAGTGCGCCCATACGCGGAGCGATGCATGCACGCCCGAAGGACATGGCTAGAATCAGGGCGCCTGATGTCAGCGCCTTGGTGTATGGAAACACCACCACGTCCGCCGCATTCAAATAGTCCTGAACTTCATCGTCCTCCACACGACCCAAACAATAGTGGATTCCATCATGATCACTGATCGCCAGACGGATTTCATTGGACAACTCATCGGATAATGGTTCCCCGGCAATCACCAACTCGACATTTATTGCCGATAATCGTTTAAAAGATTCTATCAGCCCTAGCACGCCCTTGTAAGGACGGATAGCGCCCAGAAAAACCATTACAAGATTGTCGGACGATACCCGTAGTTTTTCCCGGGCAGTGTTGCGATCGCCATGATTGGCATAACTTCCGATGTAATTGCCATGCGGGATCACGAAAAGCCTGTTGTCGCATTTCACGTTCCATTGCCTCTCCACCGCCTCCCGTGCCGCGTTGGAATGCACGATGAGCGCGTCTGCCAGACGGAAAAATATCCGAAATGCGGCTCGCTCTAATTGTGGATAGAAAACCTCATGATGAGAAATGTCATGAATTGTCCAAACCACCCGAACATTCATTATCCGAAACCTGCATATACGAATCCAAAACATTATGTATCTCAACGCGGTTATCGGAGAAAGACCTAAGCGCGGAATTGTGTGAATGTGGACGATGTCGGGTTTTTCACTGTAAAAATGAGTCGCTCTGGAAATGGACTTCAAACGATGCTCATCCTTTACTCGGACTCCAAACTCCAACAGGTGCCCGGCAAGCTCCGTATGATATGGATTACCGGGCCAGCGCGGCACGAAGTGAGCCATGACGATGCTGCCAGCACTTTGAACCTTATTGAATATCGAAAATTTGTCGGTCATAGGATCGCATTCTACTCATTCAATCTCACAACCCAAATCGTCTTCACCAAATCAAAACGCTCCAAGTCCTAGCGTCCGAGTACAAATCGAATCGCCTTTTCCAATCGGGGAGCGTTGGCATCCCAGGTCCAATTCTTCAGGAATGTCTCCCACGCCGTGTGGGCAAGACGATTTGCCAGATCCGAATCCTTCAGAAGACACAAGCAATCCGAGGCAAAGTCCGGCGCGGAATTTGCTAACAATAATTCGCGACCATCGGCGACCTCATAACCATAAGCTCCGAGTTTGGTCGAAACCACCGGACACTTCCGGCTGAAAGCATAACTGATTTTGACCCGCGTGCCGCCTCCCTCAAAAATGGGAACGATCATCATTGCCCATCCGTCCACTTCCGAGTCCGAATCCGCCACCCAACCGAGCCCTTGAACATTGCGGGCGTTATTCCATTCCGGATGGTCGCTGTGTTTGCCCGCCACGCGGAGAATTGCGTTAGGCTTTTCCTTCAGGATGAGCGGCCAGACTTCATGCAGGAACCAGCGCAAGCCATTGGCATTCGGCGGATATTCGAGGGAGCCTATGAACCCGATTTTCACGGAGCCCGCCGGACTTCGGTGGGTCACCTCGGATGGAACATCAAATCCATTAGGCACCATGAAGACGCGCTCAGAATTTCCAAAACGAGCGAGGTCCGGTCTGCTGCACACCGTCATGGCCGGGAAGCGTTCGAAAATGCGCGCTTCGTGACGCTTCCACATGCAATACTTGCGAAACGCCCGCAATTTAACCTCATGCCCCTGCCCATGGACCATCACCGTCTTGCTCACTTCACTGGGGATGTCATCGATATCAAGAATTGTTTTCGGCCACTTCCAAATGTTGAAGCCGTTTGCGACGCGCAAGCCATGAACCCAAATCAGGTCATGCTCTGCTATCAATTCTAGTAAACGACGGCGATCGTCTTGCGTGGCTTGATGGCCATGCGTGTTAAGATAGTTCGAGCCAATTTCATAGCGTACGCGCTCAGCTAGGCTCTCGACCTTCCATGAATGAAAATTGAAAACTTCTGAAGGCCGCGACGGGTTTGAAAACAGATCCAGCGCGGCGACGTATTCCTCATAGGGTCCTGCTAGGACGACACGGACATCCCCGAACCGCTGCATCTGCCGGAAAAGATGCCTCGCTCTCAGCCTCGCACCCGCGTCCTGCCCGTCCGGTGAATGGGAGGTGAGGCATAGGATTTTTATCCGCTGTCTGTGATTCAAGATCGTCGTCATATTAGTCGGTCCAATGGCACCCCAATTCTCAAGGCAAAGGAATCAACATATCATCGTCAAACCATGATCGCACCACTTCATGCGCTCCCCGCGGCCAACGCGGCCGGCCGGGAAACATCGAAGTCAAATGTAGCCAGGCCAGACGGTTTCCCGACAACGCCTGCCGGACCACGAATATCCGGCGATCCACCGCAGACGCCTGCCGGGCATGCTCCCGAAGATAGCTGCGGAGCTCCCGAGCGCGCGTCTTCAGTCGTTCAAAACTCGCACCCCGGTACCCGACGTCAACATAGCGGCCCGAATGCCTCAATACCTCGTCGATCATGTCATCGATCTTCGCCTGATGACCTGGTGAGCCAAGGTCCGAACCGGCGGTTGCCTGGGCACTATGGATTCTCCATCCACCCCAGGTTTCCGGGACATGGACCGTTGAGGCGGCTAGTCCGGCCCGGAGATTCCAGTGGAAGTCACCCACTGCTCCCCAGTCTTTTTGATAGTAACCGATCCTGTCAAACAAGGATCGTCTGATTAGTAGCTGAGTCACGGAAGTATAGATATTATCTCCTAACAAGCATAAAATTCCGTCCAAGGGAGCAACTCTCTTGTGACGTTGTCCCGCCAGATCACCGGAGCTTTTCGCAAAGAGTGAATTCCCGGACCACCAGTCCTGACCTAGCTCACCGTTCTCATCAATGATCCTTATGGAACAGTGTGCAAGATCGCACTCGGGATTTGCGTCCAAGGCCTGCACCATTTTTTCAAGGCAATCATGAGCCATCGTATCATCGCTCGTCGCGACATAGACGAACTCCCCACGCGCCTCGCGAATGCAGGGAGTCCAACTCCCGGGCGTTCCCTCACGCGGTCCCTGCCAGATGCGCATCCGCGGCTCCTTGGCTGCCAGTTCGCAGAAGTATTCCCAAGCGCCATCGGTGGAATTGCTGTCATAAACGAGCAACTCCCAATCCGCGAACGACTGCGCCTCAATCGTCGCAATCCGCTCGGCTAGGTATGGCAGGGTATTGAGATTGGGCAGACAGATGGAAACGCGAGGCGTGCTCATGGCGGTGGTTGGTTATTTTCTTGGGGCGCGCGGTGCTAGTTACTGAACGACGGGTTCACCCCGTGCCCTGCGTTCATACTGATCCTTTATCCACCAATAGGTCTTGTTCAATCCGCTCTTCAGATCGATTTCGGGTTCCCAACGCAGCTTTTCCTGAATCAATGTGTTGTCGCTATTGCGCCCCCGCACGCCTTGTGGTGCGTTGGGATTGTAATGCCGCTTCAACTTCACCCCTTCGATCTCCTCGACCATGTCCAGCAATTGGTTGATAGAAACTTGCTCGCTGCGTCCCAGATTGATAGGATCGGAAAAATCCGAAGCCATCAACTTGTCGAGACCTGTAATGCAGTCATCTATATACATAAACGAGCGTGTTTGTTCGCCATCCCCCCAGATTTCGATATCAGGATCACCGGTGGCCAGAGCGTGAATCACCTTGCGGCAAAGCGCCGCCGGCGCTTTTTCGCGGCCACCGTCCCATGTTCCGAAGGGACCATACACGTTGTGGAAGCGGACCACCCGGATGTTCATGCCGTAATCTTCTTCAAAGTGCTTGCTCATCCGCTCAGAAAACAACTTCTCCCAACCATAGCCGTCTTCCGGCATGGCGGGATATGCATCTTCCTCCTTTAGCGCCAAGACATCGCAGCTGGTTTGCCTGCCGGCGGCATAGACGCAGGCGCTTGAGGAATACAGATATTGCCTCACCCCGTGGTCTCGGGCCGCCATCAGCATGTGCGTGTTGATGAGAACGCTCAGCATGCACAGTGCGCGGTTGTTTTCAATAAACCCGATGCCTCCCATATTGCAGGCCAGGTTGTAAATGATATCACAGCCTTCCGAAGCATTAAGGCAGCCGTCTTTCTCCTCCAAGTTGACCTGTAGGTTCTCCGCTTTTTCGTGATACTGATACCACTTCTCCTGGGGCTTGATATCCGCAACCACGACTTGATGACCGCGGTCCAGAAGCACCCGTGCCAGTTGTCCGCCAATAAAACCGCCGCCACCGGCGATCAGGATTCGTTGTGTTTTCATTCTCTGTTGTTGTTATGAATTGAGTTCCCCAGTAGCCCTGAAATTTTGAGGTTTGAGCTGGTCTGACGTGAAGTGTGTCAAACTGACGATCGGCATCATTACACCACTGGACTAACAAGCGGCCAGTTTTTGTCCCTTTCATCCATAATTGTCACGGGTAGCGGCCACTGAATGCCAACCGCCGGATCGTCGAAACGAACGCCGTGCTCGAAGCCAGAAGTGTAAGAACCTCCCATCAGATAGAGCAACTCGGCCTCATCGGTCAGGGCTTGGTTTCCATGTGCAAACTGATCCGGAACATAAACCGCTGTGCCATTCCCCGCACTGAGTTCCACTCCCAAGTGCTGAAGATAAGTCGGAGAACCGGGTCGCATGTCAATGATCACGTCCCAAACCGCGCCACGGATACAACGAATGAACTTGGGCTCGTTAACCGGTGGGCCTTGGTAGTGCATTCCTCGGAGGGTGCCCTTTGCGTGATTGTAGGCAATGCTCGCCTGCACGGCGTTGAAAACGACACCAATTCGCCGGAGTTCTTCGGCGCAGAACGCTCGCGCAAAAAAACCGCGGGCGTCTTCCTTGCGCTCGAGTTCTGCGATATAAGCTCCGGCGAGTTTGGTTTCGTGATAAATCATGGGTGATTTTTTAATTTCAGATAGACTATGTCATCAACCATCAGGTAACTCCCTTTTCAACAATCCCGCATATTCGAGCGCTCTGGCGGCTGTGAGAATCTTGCGGAACGGCATCCCGGACTTGTCGGCGATTGCCAGAAGATCATTTTCACCATCCGACTGGTTGAGCACCCAAAGCAGCGCCAGTTCATTAAAATCTCCTGACCTTTGGCCGCCGCCTCCGCCGTAAAGGCCGTATTTCCCGAGCCTCGGTTCGCACATCGGCTTGAGATTCGTAAACCGCGCGTTGCCCTCGATGATTTCGAGGGCTTCAAGTGTTTTGCTGAGGGTGTCCGTAAGGAATTCGGGTTTGATGAAATCGAGATTGTCGGCGCTTGTATGGTATTCGGGGAACGCGCCGTGCTGGGAGCGCATCAGGCAACCGATCGGAAGGTCAATTCCAGGCGAACCATATTGTCTCTCGTCGTAACCATAGGGATGGAATTCTGTCACTCGGTATTCACCGCCGCACGTTTTGAGAACATGCTCGATTGCACGGTCGATGACAGCGTTTCCTCGGCGTGATCTTTTGTAAGTCACGGGTCCAGCATCGCCCGCACAAGTGAGCACGAGCCCGTGCTTGATCCGTCGGATTTCCGTCTCGTGCAGTGCGAGCCATGTGATGGAACCGATCGTGCCGGGGATGAACAGAAACCGGTAGGACAAGCGTTGCGGCTGGACGGCCAGCCGCTTCGCTAGGGCCACGGCCACGGCGATTCCGGATAGATTGTCATTCGCAAGCGATGGATGGCAGGTGTGGCAGGAAATTAAAAATTCCTCATCCGTGGCTCCCCGGATCAGACACTCGCCGTAAGTTAGGCTCCCGTCCTCGATGGTGGATTCGATGCAAACTTCGTATTCCCCGTCTTCCAAACGCTCCAGCTCACGGTGCGAAAGACAAAATCCCCAGGTCTTATGATAATAACTCGTGCGGTAGGGGATCAGGTCGGGCAGGTCCGGCAAGCTGAACAGTCTCGGCTTCAACTCGGAAAGGCTCATCTTCGCACGCACCGGAGTGCTATAGCCTACGACGTGCAAATTGTGGTTAGCGAAATTGACGACTACACGGCCCAACGGGTCTTTGATCCACGCTTCCCTGATGTTCCACTCCTCAGGCACCGTCCAATCAAAGACCTGAGTGCCACTGGGAACTTCATGAATCCCGATGGGAATCTCCAGCGCCAACCGGCGCAAGGTTGATCGCACGCCATCGCCGGTGATGCTCCGACAATGAGGATACAACTCGGTGGCTAAGGCGTGCATTTCCCTGCCTGACTCCTCAATGTCTGGTAGTTCCATCGGCTAAGGGAAAGTCGGCCGTTGAGGACCTCAATCGAACACCCGGACTTCCGGAATCGGCACGACGAATCGGCCACCCCAATCGCGGATCCCCGCCATTTCCGCGCTGATTTCCTGGCGCAGATTCCATGGCAGGATCAACACGTAGTCCGGTTCTGTTTCAAAGATTTTCTCCGGCCCGTAAATAGGGATCCGGACTCCAGGCATATAGTGGTTCTGCTTGTGCGGGCTTTTGTCCACGACGTAGTCTAGCAAATCATCACGCACTCCGCAGTAGTTCACCAGCGTGACGCCCTTCGCGGCGGCACCATAACCCACGACTGACTTTCCGTCTTCTTTCGCGTCGATTAGGAATTTTAACAACTTGCGCTTGGTGTTCTTCACTTTCTCTCCAAACGCAGTGTAAGCATCCATCTCGGTGAGCCCGGAGGCGGCCTCCTGTTTCCTCATCGCCCCCACTCGCTCCGTGACGGAGAAAGCAGATCCGTTATTGTCCTTGTGGCATGCGAATATGCGCAGCGAGCCACCGTGCGTCGGCAGTTCCTCGACATCGAAAAGCGTGAGACCGTGGCTCGCGAATATCTTTTCAACCGCGAGAAACGACAGGTAGGAAAAGTGTTCGTGATAGATAGTGTCGAACTGGTTTCCATCGATCAGGCGCTCGAGATGCGGAAATTCAAAGGTGATCACGCCTGCTGGCTTCAGCGCAATCTTCAGACCTCCGACAAAATCGTTGATGTCGGGAACGTGCGCGAGAACATTGTTCCCCATGAGGAGATCCGCCGAACTCCCGGAGGCCACAAGCTCCTCCGCCGTTTCCACGCCGAAGAATTTCATGAGGCTGGTAATTCCCCGCTCTTCCCACGCGACCCTGGCCACATTAGCCGCCGGCTCAATGCCAAGCACCGGAATGCCGCTCGCCTTGAAATGCTGGAGCAGGTAGCCGTCGTTGCTGGCAATCTCGACAATCTGGCTGGCGGAATTGAAATCAAAACGTTCCGTCATCATTACGCAATAGCGACGCGCGTCCACCACCCAACTGGTGGAAAAGCTACTGAAATACAGGTAGTCGCTGAAAATAGCGTCCGGAGACTCGAACTCCTCGAGCTGCACCAGCAGACATTTTTCGCAGACCCACACCTTGAGCGGATAGGACTTCTCCGCATCCCGCGAGTTCTCGAAATCCACGTAAGAATTGGCAAGCGGAGACATACCGAGATCGCACATCACATGAGTGAGCTGCTCGGCGCAAAATCGGCATTTCGGGACGAGATTAGTCATGACAATATTAGTTAGATTAACGGTTCAATGGAATTCCATGCTCCAGAAGAAATCCTGATCAACTTGGCCGGTGCGAATCAAATATTGGAGTTGCTTCAGCCGGGTGAATGGACGGAATTCGAAATCGTCTTTGGTAAAATCAATCTGTTTGAATAACTGATGAAACTGTTGAGCTCCCTTGGCCACATCCCAATCGCAGGAAAAATCCGGAAGGTGCCGCGTTAGTTTGTCGAAGCTCACCCGGTAGCTGCGGTTGTCGGCACCCTGGGTGCCGAACGTCGTCGTGCAACCGTCGAAATACCGGGCGACGATTTCCGCGACTTCCCTGACCTGATAGTTCTGCCCGTTTGAACCGATATTTAAAATCTGTCCGTGAATCGCATCAACGGGCGCCTCAAGCGCGCAACAAATCGCTTTGCAAATATCCAATCCATGCACCAGCGGCCGCCATGGCGAACCATCACTGGTCATCTTGATTTCCCGCGTGGTCCATGCCAGACCACTGAGATTATTTACAACGAGATCGAATCGCTGGCGGGGAGACGCCCCGAACGCTGTCGAGTTGCGGAAAAACACCGGGGAGAACCCCGAATCAGCCATCGGCATAATGTCTCTTTCACATAGCGTCTTACACACCGCATACGCGGTTTGAGGGTTCACCGGAGTTTCTTCCGTGACCGGGTGATCACCGTCCGCGACACCGTAAACAGAACAAGAGGACATATAGAGGAAACGCCGGACGCCGGCTTCCTTCGCGATCCGGGCGAGACGCACCGATCCCTTGTGGTTGATCTCGTAGGTGATATCCGGGGCGAGCTCCCCGGTGGGATCATTCGACAACTCCGCCATGTGGACCACCGCGTCATTCCCCTGCACATCCTCGGGCATGAGGTGGCGGATGTCTTTGACAAGGGTATTCGGTTGATTTGCATACGTGTGATAGAGATAACCGGCCTTGTAATAGCCGGCATCCACGCCTATTACTTCATGTCCATGCTCGACTAGCATGGGCGCGAGCAGTGCACCGAGATATCCTTCCGTTCCTGTGACTAGTATTTTCATGGCTAGATTGTGTGTTAGGAAAGCTGATGAACGATCGATTTCCCGATCTCAAGCGCAGCGGTGGCCGCGGGAGACGGAGCATTACAAACATGAAGCATCCCTCTCCCCTTGATCATGAGGAAGTCGTCCACGAGCACGCCATCATTGCGCAGCGCCTGTGCTCTAACGCCCGCTTTGCAGGGAACAAGGTCTTCGGTCCGGATCTCGGGAATCAATTGTTGAAGGCTGTGAACGAAGGCCGCCTTGAAAAACGAGCGGTGCATCTCCTTGAGGCCTTCGCCAAGGTTTTTTGCAATCAACTTCCAGAACCCGCCGAAGGCCATCGTTTCGCTGAAATCGCGGATATCGAAGTCGGTCTTCAAGTATCCCTCGCGTTTCAGGGCCAACACGGCATTCGGACCGGCATGAACGGAGCCATCAATCATCTTCGTGAAATGCACGCCTAGAAACGGGAAGTCCGGATTGGGAACCGGATAGATCAGGGTATTCACCAGATGCCGCTTTTCCGGCACAAGTTCGAAATACTCACCCCGAAACGGAACGATTCTGGCCCCGGGATCCACCCCGGCCATGCGTGCCACACGATCGCTGTGCAGACCGGCGCAATTGATGACAAACCCGGCCTCGAAAGCGTCATCATCGGTCTCTATAATTTTCAACCTCCCGCGCTCGTAAATGCGCCGGACGGGCTGCTCGAATTTCACCACCCCGCCTGCGGTTTCGATCATCTCTAGGAATTTCCGGCAAACCTCAACATAGCTTGTGATTCCGGTGGATTTCACCATCACCCCCGCGACGCATCTGACGTGAGGCTCGATTTCACGAACCCGCTCGAGAGAGACTTTTTCCACTGGAACATTGTTGAGCAGGCCTCGCTGATAGATTCCTTCCAACACTGTAAGTTCGCTTTCATTGGTTGCCACGATCACCTTGCCGCAAACATCGTGGGGAATTCCATGCTCTTCACAGAATGCCACCATGCTTCTGGCACCGGATTTGGCGAAGTTGGCCTTAAAACTTCCGGGCTTGTAATAGATGCCCGAATGTATGACCCCCGAGTTCCGGCCAGTCTGATGGCGCGCGGCCCCGGTCTCCTTTTCAAGCAGCAGGATCCTCGCGCGGGGAAACGATTTTCCCAAATGATACATCGTGGAAATCCCCACGACGCCACCTCCGATCACAACGTAGTCATATGCCTTGGTATTCATCTGGTTTATAGATAAGCTGCGATCAAGGAGCGGTGATGGTAACACTAAGCCGTCCGAATAGCCGACCTGCCGGAGGGCATGGGATGTAAACGTCTACCTTATCAATTCCATTTTCGATACCGTTTGGCACTTCGACAATCACCTCGCCGTGTGTTCCGTCAGCTGTCGTCCATGGATCAGTGAGGGATTCATTCCATTCGGCTATGATGGTCGTCGAGGGATCATTGTTCGCCAAATGTGTGCGGCGATAGGAGAAGCGAATGTAGTTTCCTATTATCAAATACGGATCTGGAATTTCACTTACCAAAGAGATTGAAGGTAATATATCGACGTCCGAATAATTTTTGGGATTTCCACCAATTGCATATTCAACGGCATTGGTGATCGAATCATGATCAGGGTCATTTCCTGGATTTCCGGTCGTTCCGAATTCGGCTAACCATTCGGCATAATTGTCAGTCACTGGCGTCACCATGATAAACGCAGTTGCGCTCGATGTGCCGCCATTTCCGTCGGATATAGTGTAGGAAATAGTGGTAGCTCCGTTGAAGTTTGCCGCCGGGGTGAAACTCAGCGCGGTGCCACTGGAAACTATATCCACTGAACCATTCGCCGCATTGGCCGCGGTGACGCGTAGTGCGTCGAGATCCAAGTCGCTGTCATTGGTCAACACGCTAATGGCCACCGAGGCGGAGGAATCCTCCATAATGCTTAGAAACGACGTTCCGAGGCCGCCGTCGTCCACCGCTAGCGGTGGGTCGTTGACCGGATTGACGGTGAGCACGAAGGCATCGCTGGAAGTCATGCTGCCGTCGCTGACGGTCAGGGTGATGGTAGCGGTGCCGCTCTGATTGGCCGCCGGTGTGATGGTGACGGTGCGGTTCGTTCCGCTGCCGCAGAAGACTATGTTATCCAACGGAACCAGGAATGGATTTGACGAGGCGCCATGGACGGTTAGAGAAGTGGCGGCGGTTTCAAAATCGCCGATGGTGAAGGCGAAGACGGAAGTGGCGGTGTCCTCGTTGGTGGATTGGTCCGTGATATCGGTGATCGACGGTGCGGTATTGATTGGGCTAGTGATCCGCACATTGTCGAGTAGCAGATCAGAGAAATCCGCCACGCCAGAGGCCAGCATTCCGGATCTGTCCGTGAAAACCAAGGTCGTCGTTGCGGAGGTTGCCGTGAAAGAATAACTTCTTGCTGTCCATTTGGCCGATCCTTCATTGCCCGTGAGTGGTACATCCTGTAAAATCATGGAACCGCCACCCTCGCCGGTCATAGCCACCCCGAGCAGTTGTTGGCGCGGGGCTTTGCCCGCCGCGACGACGATGCCGTAGTCGAAATGCAATTGGTAGGTCGTGCCTGGAGTGGTTCCGAAAGTCTGTGAAAGAGTGTCTGTAAACGTGTTGCTACCACCGTTGAACAACGCCATCCTAGAGCCATTCGTCGCGGTTGTAGCCGTATTTCCCGGAAATCCGAAGGGACTGCCGGCAGCCGTCCAACTGTTCAACTGGTAGCGCATGAAGGGGGTGGAAGAAATCAGTGCGCCGAATTCAAAGCTGCCGTTGGTCAGCGCGCTTGCCGGATTGACGACGATGCTAACTGTTGCCGTGTTCGAATCCAGAAACCCATCATTGGCCTTGTAGCTGAACGAATCGATTCCGGAGAATCCGCTATTTGGCGCGTAACTGAAACTTCCGTTCGGATTCAAAATCAGGCTGCCGTGCGTGGGACTTGTTGCAATTACTGCCGTCAAGGTTGAGGAATCGATGTCCGTATCACCGTTAAGCACTCCGGGGGCCGCCATTACCAGCGCGGTATTCCAGCCCGTCGAATACGAATCGTTATTCGCAACCGGAGCTTCATTGGGAGGCGCCACATTCACCCGCACATGGTCGAGCAGCAGGTCGCTGAAGTTCGCGACACCCGAGGTCAGCGTCCCGGATTTATCGGTGAAGGCAATAGTGCTCGTCGCGGTTGTCGCAGTGAACAAATATCTCCTCGAAGTCCATTGGGCCGGACCCTCATTACCTGCTAGAGATAAGTCTTGGGAAATGAGCGATCCTCCGCCTTCGTCGGTCACGGCCACTCCTAGAAGCTGTTGCCGCTGTCCATAGCCAGCCGCAATTACGATGCCGAGGTCGAACCGAACCTGATAAGTCACGCCCGGAGTGGTCACGAAAGTCTGAGAAAGTATATCTGTGTAAATATCACTGCCGCCGTTGAGCAACACCATCCGGGAGCCGTCCGTAGCGGTTGCAGCAGAATTTCCCGGGAAACCGAAAGGCGCACCGATCGACGCCCAGTTGTTCAACCGATAGCGCTGATACGGCGTATTGGAAATCAGTGAGCCGAACTCAAAACTACCGTTGATCAGAATAGGCGGTGGGGGAGGGGTAATTTGCATGATCGACTGAGTCCACGCGTCCGCCATCGCGTCGTAGCCGACAGGATTCGGGTGAACTCCGTCACTCGACAAGCCGGTCGAGCTGAAGCTGCTGTGCATGTCCACGAAATACACGTTGCGCCCAAGAGAAAACTGTTCGCTGACAATTCCGGGAATGGCCGCGTTGTATATGCTTTGATCCGCTTCAAAAGCTGCTCTATCCGTTCTGAGAGGAAGATTGCCGAGGAATATCTTGGCATTGGGCCGCAAGGAGGAAATCTTAGCAATGAGGTTTCTAAGGCGGTTGGGCGCATCAGCCGGGTTTTTGTTCTGGGTGAAATCATTTGTACCGATGATCAGCAGAATCATATCAGGATCAGCGACGGCATCCAGCCACCCCGAAATTCCGGAGTCAATTTGATCGATCCGATACCCACCGTGTCCTTCATGATTGGGGTCCGGTAGTGCGGGGTTTTGCGTGTCCACCTGCGAGCCTAGGAAGTCCGGATCGTAACCGGATTCCACCAATTTAGAGTAAAGCCTGTCCCGATAGCCGCTCAGATACGTCGGCACGGAATAGCCGGAAGTGAGAGAGTCGCCCAAAGGCATGATTTTCACCGGAGTAGCCGCTTTGACAAGCGGAACATTGATTGCACAAACCAGCAGGGCTATGAGGGAGATACATGTTTTCATGTCTTTTGTATTAGAGTGATTTTGGGGGAATCTCTATCATCAGACGGGTGCAGGCCGGGTTACGGCGAATCAAGCTTTCTCAAGAAGACCGCCATGCCACATCCTGGAAAATTGCATGCCGCCCACCTACGCGGGGTGCCGTGGCAAAACCCAGGTCGAAGGGTTATCAATGCACACCCAACACTTCCGCGTACAGTCTCGAATAGCGATACGCCTGCAAATCCAATGAATATTCCTCAAGTGCTATGCGCCGACAGTTTAACCGCATTTCTCCCAACTGCTCCGGATCACGCAACAGTTGCATGATTGTGCAGACGAGTGCTTCGACATTCTTCGGCGGAACCAACATGCCGGTGACGCCCGGGCGAATCATGTCCGGAATGCCTCCGACGGCAGAGCCCAACGCCGGGGTGCCACAGGCCATTGCCTCCAACACGGTGTTCGGTAAATTGTCTTCCAGCGAGGGGATGATAAAAATGTCGGCGGCACTGTAAATGACGGACATTTGGCGGTCGTTGTTGACAGATCCGACATGAATCCAGGGCACATCAATTGCCATGTCAGGTTTGTTGCGACCCACGGAAAGCATCGCGAACGGCACATCGGAGGGCAAGGCGGCCAAGGCGGCGGCGAACAACGCAAATCCCTTGCGTTTATTTTCCAAGCCGTCAGCCACGAAGAGGAGAACCTTCGACTCGAGCGGTAGACCAAGAATATCTCGACATGCCGCGCGGTCTCGTGGAGCAAAATCGTTGAGATCCAGCCCATATGGAATCACCGAACGGGGGAAACGACCGGCTAGCGTGCTGCGCCCGATTTCCTTACCCAGCCAGCGACTAGGCGTCACGAAATGCATGCGCGACGAATCCATGTGTGAAAAAGCCTTCGCCTTACGCTGCCAAATGCGGTGTGAAAGATCTTTGGGGTTATCGGAACCGAGTTGCGGACAGTTTCCGCAACTGTTAGCAAAGTGGCCACAGCCACAGTCGTAATGACAGCCACCGGTGAA
Source organism: uncultured Luteolibacter sp. (assembly GCA_964425095.1). Classification (GTDB taxonomy): domain Bacteria; phylum Verrucomicrobiota; class Verrucomicrobiia; order Verrucomicrobiales; family Akkermansiaceae; genus Luteolibacter. The sequence continues at coordinate 12,754 of CAYRLT010000339.1, read as the reverse complement.
TGCGTTCATGTCGTGCAGAGTCCAAACGACCCGGGTGGTGGTCGGCACATTCGAAAAGAATTTCTCGTAGTCGAGAAACGAGTTCGCAACCCAGTGAAGGTTCAGAATATCGCATTCTGGCAAGTCACGCAGAAAATCGAACCATGAGATCGACCGGCTATCCTGAAACGGCTCAAGACCGTCCGGGCGGGTGGCTCGGTATCTTTGAAAATCCCGCGCGATCCGTTCCTTTTGAATTCGCCGCCGCACACGGTCGAGGAGTTCTCGTGATGAACGCATTACGATCACGGTGGAATCGTTAGCATGCACCTCGCGGACGAACATCGCGGAATCCTCGCCGATCCTACGCAGCCCTTGATGCAGCCGGTACGCCGATCGCGCCGCGCCACCGAGAGTGTCATGGGTGTTGACATGGACGATCTTCACAACGTGGTGACTTCCATATGAATTCGTTTTTTAACCAGGCTTTTCGCATCAGCATACAACTGGCGTGCGATCATTTTATAATAGTCAGAGATAAACGGCATCGCGAACGCTGACTTTACCCATGGCAGCCATGACAACCTTTGCCGGTAGATGTCATTCCACCGCCCCAAATAAGTCTGCCAGGTCATTTTCACCAAGCTGTCTTTGATCTGCCGCCATTGCTCTGGATGTGCCAGTGCATACTCTGCTACCTTTGGATCAGTATCCAAGAAGTTTAAAAATTCGCGACTCGCCAGCGCCAGCTCGGCAGAGCTAACAGACCAGCCGAAACTAGCGTCATCCAGCCGCCAGCGGAAGGTACAACGTGAATTCAGGCCGACACTTCTACCCAAGACGAGCTTGAGAAGCAATGCGTTGTCAATGCCGGTGCCGCGGCAGAAGTCTGGATATCCGCCACAGGCCCTGAGAATTTTCGTTCGTGCCAAGTATGTCCCAACCATTTCCATTCCATAGGCATAGTCATTCCACGTAGCCGAAATGAAATCCTCTCCGGACACTACGGGTGGCATGGTGGCACTCGATTTCCGGACAACGACTCCATTGGCGTCCAGCATTTCCTGCCTTGCGATCGCAACGGATGCGTCGGGATTCGTTTCCAGCGAGGCAACCAATTCCGACACATAGTTGGAACTGATTTCATCGTCGTCACAGAGTATCACGAAATATTCACTCATTGTCTCGCAGATCAACTGATTGAAGTGTTTAGAGATATTCACTGTCGCTGAATTCTGGCGAAACCTATATGGCCGTGGATAAAAGGCTTCGATAATTTCGTGAACGCGAGTTCCGTTCATTCCATTGTCGGAAACAAGCAACTCGATGTTCGGGTAATCCTGTGCCGCCACAATTCCCAGGACCTGCGGCAGGTATTCCAGCCGCCTGTAAATTGGAAGCGCGATGGTGACGAGCTTTGGATCATTGCTTTGCATGGCTATTCTCCGATGGTTCATCATGAATTGCAGCAGGGACGCGTGTTGTATTTCCACGTCTGGCCGCCTGCCACGGGATTTTTGTTGTAGGCCAAGATCCCCGCATTAAACGCGAGCTTGTGGGTCTGTCCCGCAGCCGTGGCACGAATGGGACGCTTTTTGGCACGAGCCTGTTCTCAGCGCTCGCGGATGAGGAGACGGTAGAATTGCTTGGGGGCGATAGTCGGTCCGTTGAAAGTGGTATTGCCACCGGGCAGAGCTATGCCGTTATTCGCAGGAATGTCCCATAGCGACCAGCCTATCAGGTTTTGCGATGTCTCGACTTGCACGGAACGGTTCGCGGGAATGGTGAAATTCAGGAACACGTTCGAGTCCGACAAGCTTATACTCGGATTCAGGAAACTGCTGCCGTTTAATGGGAGCGTGCCAGAGAGAAATTCATCCTGGTTAGAAACCTTGTCACCATCCGGATCCGCACCCGGGTCTCCTTGCGGAGACGTTGCAGAAGCGAATGTTTCCAATCTCCACCGGTCATAGGTGACGCGAGTAGGCAGTGATTGGTTGATCCAGACCGTCACCAGCTCGATGTTCACAGGATCGATTTCATGGCTCCCCAGCGGCGGCATCCGGGTGAATCCGGCGGTGGCCGCCATCCGTTGCAGCGCCACCGAGTGCTTGGTGTCACCGGGGACAATGAGACGGTAAGGGTCGCCGGCTTGGCTGGTAGCGCCGTTGATGAGTCCGGTTTGTTCGAGTGCTAGCTGGTGTCTGCCGTCCCATGCCGGCGGCGCGCTACCCGCTGCCCCGGCGTGGCAATAGGAACAGTTCACCGCCAGATAGGAACGCACCCGGGCTTCAAGAGGGTATTGGGTTTCACTCGGACGCAGGTGCCGTGGCAGGACGTTACAGGACTCCGGAATGTTTGAGAAATAGCCATGGTTGTGCAACAGATCGAGTTGGTTGCCGGTAAAGCCATTGATCGTGTTGGCAAGATTGAGTTGACGGGTGTTGAACGACAACGCGTGCCCGGCCTGCGGTGAGTGGCAGCTGATGCATTGCGAACGGCTTGGAATTTTCCACTGCTGGGTATAGGGCGCGCCACCCACGGTGATGTTGACGGGTATATCTTCGCCGCCGTCATCGACAAGCACGGCCTCGGTCCCCGCTTCGTTCCAACGATAGCTCACCCCGTATGCCCCGCTGTCATTTTTCACGAGCACGCGGGTTTCTATCCGTTTCTTAGGTGACGCCGGATTGCCGCGCTCGCTTTCCAGATCAAAATGTTTCACCCAGATCTCACCGGTCGGGAACGTCCACGAGCTGTCGCGTAGCCATGTCATTTTGCTGGTCGTATCAGGGATGGTAAACCAGCGGCGTTTAACCGCGTAGTCGCTCCAGAAGGCGAGATTCGGTGTGTAGGGCAAGAGCCCCGGCGCGGGCGAAAGGTCGGTAAGGTCCGCGAAAAGCCCGGTCGCGCTGAGCGTGGCTGGAAAGCCGGTGACCGGCGTCGTTGTCACAATCCGCATGATCCGCCCGCCAAAGTAGTCGGAAAGCAAAACATCAGCATTGGACGGATCAACGCCAAAATTGGCCATCCCGCCTTGCCCGGCGATCCGTTGCACGGTGGTTACTCCGCCAGGACGCGTCAGCGCCCAGATATGTCCGGAGATATGATCACCGAAAATGTAAGCGCCTGTGAGACTGGCAAACCGGCTGCCGCGATAGACTACTCCGCCGATGATCGAGTTGCCCTTTAAGGCCGAATCACCGGGCTGGTCGTTGTGGACGTATTCGTAAAGCGGATTGATCGAGGTGAAACCCGATGGTGGAGTAAACGGTCTGGCATGGGATCCCTCCCGGTAAGCCCAGCCGTAGTTCCCAGCTTTGGTGATGAGGTCCAGCTCCTCATAAGTGTGCAGTCCAACATCGCCGAGCCAAATGTCTCCTGTCGGCGCATCGATGGAAAACCGCCAAGGACTGCGCAGCCCGACCGCCCAGAATTCCGAGCGGACATACGGCCGGTTCGCTGAGGAGATAGCGCTGCCATTGAATATGCCGTTCCAAGTGCCGCCCTGCGCGGTGGAGACATAGGGGTTGTCGATTGGAATGCTATAGCGGGCGAAGAATTGTCCCGAGCCGACCGGGATTTCATCGCGCGGGATGGCATTTACCGAACTGAGTCCCAGCCCCGCTGCGGTGGGATTCGGGTGGGCATTCGGCTCTAGGTTTCCGGGCTTCTTATCCACATCGATCCGCAGCATCGCGCCGAAGAAATTCTGGTCGATGCGCTGTGAATTGTTAGTCCATACATCGGAGTAACCTTCGTCGCCGATTGGCCAGTAAAGATAGCCATCCGCGCCGAAATGCAGGTCCCCGCCGTTCAGTCCGAAATTGCGATCCCGTTGCTCGATGATGATGCGTTCCGAAGAAGCATCCGCCACCGGACTTGGCTGGCCGATCTGCGCGGCTGGCACGGTGAAGCGCGAGAGCCTGTGATACCAAACGGAGGAGTCCGTGGCCTTCACGATCATGTAGGCGACGTAGAAATAACCGTTAGTTGCATAGTTCGGATGGAATGCGAGACCTAGCAGACCTGCCTCGCCATCGGGGCCTGGAACCCAGGTCTCGGCAGGAACGCGGGGTGGCGTCGTAATGACTTGGACCAAATCGAGTATGAGAGAGGATGTTGGGTTAGCCGCCGTCACGTCGGGGATGACTTTGATCTTGCCGCCGAGCTCACAGACGAAGAGTCGTTTCGTGTCGCCCGGCGGACTGACAAAGCAGAGCGGATTCGTGAAAGTCACGCCCGGGTAGGCTGGCACCACCTGCACCGCCGTCGGTGGCGGATCGGCAGGCACGTTGAAGGTATTGTTCGGGATGCGCAGGGCGGAGGAAATCGTGATACTGACCGTGGCAACCGGCGACAGCCCGGCGGGGCCCGAGACACGGTAGGTAAAGCTCACCGGAGCCGTGCCGATTCCGGAATGGCTGTATAGGATTTCACCGGAAGATTCGACCGTGGCGGTGCCGGTCGCTGGCGGTGAAACGATCTCCAGCGTGTTCGAATCAATGGCGCCGGAATCGTTAGCAAGCACTGCGAGTCGGGCTTTATGGCCTGAATGGATCGTGGCGGAATCGTCCGCCGCCACCGGAGAACCGTTAGATGGTCCTGTCACCCGCACGTTGTCGAGTAGGGCGTCGACACCGACGGTGACCGTGGAAATGTCGCGGAAGGTCAGGGTTGCCGTCGTGCTGTTGGCCACGAAGGTGAAGCTATTCGCAGTCCATTGAGAGGTGAAGGTTCCATTGCTGGTCTTCGTGACATCTTGCGCCAGGAGATTGCCGGTTCCATCAACCGTGACCCGGAGTATTTGCGGCAAAGCGGCCGCGCCGGTCGCGCCCATGTCAAACGCCAGCGTGTAGGTTGTTCCAGGTACCGTCGTGATAGTTTGTGAGAGCACCCCGGTCGGTGACACGTCGCTGGTGCTGGTGCCGTTGAATGAGGCCAGTTTCATCCCGTCGGTTGCCGTATAGTAGGGCGTCGTTTCGATGAATGCGTTCCCTGTCACAGTCCATCCCGTGAAGTTGGATTCAAAGCTGCCATTGGTCAGTAGCGAGGGCGCGGCGGGTGGGGCCGGTTGGATCGTGTAAGTGGCGCTCGCCACAGCACTGTCGATCCAGCCTGTCACGATGGCCTTCGCTTGAATCGTGGTCGTTGTCGCCACGGTGATCGGTGCGGTATATAACGTCGACGAGATGGTCGGCACGCTACCGTTGGTCGTGTAATAAATGTTAGCCCCCAGACTGGCGTCCGTGAGCGTCACCGACTGCGCGGTCGTGTAAGTCCCAGCGGCTGGATTGAACGTGGGCGTAGCAACTTGAGGCTGTGTGGCGAGGCTGTCGGCAAAAACTACGTCCACCCAATAATTACTTGAATTCCAAGTATCCGTGGGAAATGCGCTCGCACCGTATTTAAAAACTCCATTGGGTCCGGAAACGCCAGCCGCCAGTGCGCGGAGCGGTGGACGATCCTGACTTTGGCCGGCGAAATAGAGCACATCCATTGAAAAATGCCCGGAGTCTAGGTGGTAAGACGCGATGTAAGGTGTCCCGGCGGTGATCTGGATGGGTGTTTGCAACTGCACTTCCTGCCAGCCGCTGGCGGTCTCGTCGGTAAAGGTCGCGCTTGCTAGCAAAGTCCCGTTGTTGGCCCAAAGATTACCGACGTGGAGACCGGTGTTGGCGACGCACTTGTAAAAGCGCAGCGCCTTGATCCATCCATTCCGCTCTGCTTGAAACCGCACCCCAAGTTCCACCGATGGACCAGCCGCCTGGTCAAGAACCGCAGGTGTCGTGGTGGCTGGCCATAGCGTATAACCCGCCGGATTCTCCGTCACCGTGAAGGTGGTTCCCGACCCCGGGGTCTCGATCCTGCCGCTGTCATCAACCGCTCGGCTTATGATCGTGACGAGTCCCAGCCCGGTGACCGTCCACTCCGCGCTCCAATTTGCCGCACCGTTCGCCAGATGCCACGTCGTGCCGCCGTCGCACGAGAACTCGACCCCGGCCGGCTTTCCTCCGCCAGTATCCGTGGCCGTGCCGCTGATCGTCATCGCGGTGCCCGCCTGGTAGGTCCCACCGGACGGTGTTTGAATGACCGACATGGGAGGAATCGTGTCCGTGGATGCGGTCGCCGAGACCAAGCCTGCTTGCAAGGTCGCCGGCTGGACGCCCATGTCCGCAAACAAGTTGACAGTCGCCTGCTGCATCCGCACATCGACGGGCGTCCCTGCAAAATCGTGGGTCGCATCCAGCCCCCACGACCACTGGATAGTGCCTGCGCCGAAGACGAGCGCGCCGCTGCTGTGGCGGTAGAGCGTTAGACTGTGCGTGGCGATGCCAGGCGCGACCGTCGAGCCAAAGTCCTGCATGTAGCCATCCACCTGGAGCGTCGTCGTCGACAAGCGAAACAGTCCGGGTGGCAGAACTCCATTATCCCTAACTTCATCCCACTCGAAGCCCAGCGTTCCGACTGGTAACTGCGCGGTCTGGCCGTCCGCCAGCGCATCAATCCCCGTATTGCGCCAGAACCTCATCTTGCCCTCTCTGGAGGAAATCTGGATCGGATCGTTCCGGAATGCGTCTACTACCCAAAATTGGCCTGTCACGGCGTTTTCAGGTCGCCCACCGTCAGACGGCGGACTGAAGCGCGGATCCCGCCAAGTGCCCGTGCACTCGGCGGACGGATCGATCTTGGCATTCGCCTTTGTCTCCTTGTAGCAGACCAAGGTCCGGTATGCCGTGCCCGTGCCGTCGATGCTGTTTTCCCAGCGCGTTTTCCAATACATTTCATTGCCACTGAAAAATCCGAGATGAACCCCGGCGGCCCGGGCGGTTTCCACGTTGGCCCGCTGCTGGCCGGACCAATATTCGTCATGACCGACTGATAGAAAAACCTTGTGAGTGAGCAACGCCGGCGATCCCCGGCGATCCGTGTCCACGCCCGACGCATAACTCACGTCGTAGCCGTTCGCCTCCATCCAGCGGATCATCGGATACTCGGCATTGAACAGAAAAGCTTCCCGTTCCGCAAATTGGGTTGCGCCGCGGTTGTTGAATGGACGGTTGTAACTGACCTTGTAGGCCCGGTAAGGTGGCTTCGCTCCGTAGCGATATAGATTCATGCCACCGTAGTTGTTATAGGCATGCCAGGTCGTATCGGCGGTTTGAAAAAGGAAATCGGATTTTCCCGCGTCATCACGCACGATGAACACAATGTGGCTCGCTCCGCCGGTATCGGTGCGGACTGGCCGCGCGATGTAAACTCCCGAGGTGGCGTTGTGCGGCACCGCCCAACTGGCGGAAACGGCCCAGTTGCCGCAATCGACGAGGCCCGTTGCCGTGTTCTTGACGAAGGCCGGCTGGATCTGAGGCAGACTGGCCGACGGGTTGATCGTGGCCACCTTGCGCGCCCCGCGGCCGCCGTAATAGCCAAGACGATAAATATCAATACGATAAGCCGTCGCGGTGGTATTGATCTTGAACTCCACCGTCTGGCCGCGGTTCACGCTAATGTCCGTGGCGAAGCCTTGGATGCTAGGATCGCCGATCCCATTGACATCCCACTCGCTAGGCAAGTTTCCGGTCAGAGCATTCTCGGAAGCGATAGAGCCGTGGAGATGACCTGGCATTGCCCAGCACACGAGCGCCATGGCTACGAGTAAAATCCTACACATCTTCGTTAGAATCAACTGAAACATGGTCTTGTTTTTGAAATTCGGATTGAAAGGCATGTCACTCGCTACGGAGAGCAGGACGCGGCCAACGCCAATTGCAGCAAAGCGTTATCAAGTGATGCTAAACCGGGCACACACAGTTTAGATAAGTCGGTTCTATCAGCGGGACTCTCACCCGATTTTCGGATCGTCCCAAATCTTCCACGGGGCATCACCCTTGGCCCACATTTCTTCCAGCACCATTTTGTCACGCAGGCTGTCCATCGCATGCCAGAATCCGGAATGCGGGAAAGCGAAAAGTTTGCCGTCGCGGGCGAGGTTTTGCATCGGCTCCCGCTCCCATGTGACCAAATCGCCGTCGATATAGTCCATCACTTCGGGGTCGAGCACGAAAAACCCGCCATTGACCCAGGCGCCGTCACCCAAGGGCTTTTCAGCAAAGCTATCGATCCTCTTCTGGTCCTCCTGCAGCGCAAACGCGCCGTAACGACCTGGGGGTTGCATGGCCGTGAGCGTGGCGAGGCCATTGTGTTCCCGATGAAAATCTATCACTTTGGAGATATCGAGGTCCGTGACGCCGTCTCCATAGGTCATGCAAAATGTCTCGTCGCTCAGGTATTCCTTCACTCGCCGCAAGCGGCCGCCGGTCAGGCTGCTCTCGCCGGTGTCTACCAGCGTGATCGTCCACGGTTCGCTCGCGTTGTTGAGAAACTCGACTCTGTTCGTCTTGAGATCAAAGCGCACATCGGAATTGTTGAGAAAGTAGTTGGCGAAAAATTCCTTGATGACGTAGCCTTTGTAACCCAGACAAATCACAAAATCCGTTAGTCCGTAGTGACTGTAAATCTTCATGATATGCCACAAGATCGGGCGACCGCCGATTTCAACCATTGGCTTTGGCTTGGTAGCGCTTTCCTCGGTGATGCGAGTGCCGAAACCTCCAGCGAGTATGACGACTTTCATTGGCATGATGTTATAAGATCGGGGTGATTCACCGCTGATTTCCCGAAATGCATCGGTTGGCGTCAAAGCCGTTCAAGCCAACACCCATACCTTGCCGTGGAAAGAAGGAAACAGGCAGTCCAGCAGCACCGAAGCTTCATGAGTTGCCCGGCATTCCGCGCAAGTTTCGGTCAATTCCTGAAACCGATGCCAACCACACACCAACTGCAGGAAACAAGCATCGGGAAGACGCGCGTCCCCCTGCCAGACTTCATCCGGGTGCCACTTCTCGATGGCCAGAATCCGCCCGCGTCCGAAGACCATTCGGATGCCGGAGCGGAAAAAATTCAGCTTCAATTCGCCGTTGAAGCCATCCGCCAACGTTCCTATCATATTTTGTTCAAGTGCCGGCCGGATCTTGCGCAGGAAGGCGACCATATCCGGAATTCGAATATACCATGGGCTCGGCTTGATATCACGGATCAGGTTATTCGGGATGGCGTGATACAGTGGGTGATCCAGCTCCAAAGCCAGCTCCAATCCTTGGAGTTCATCGCATGAAAGCTGGCCGTTTGCAAACAAGTCCAAGCCTTTTTCCCATAGACCGTGCAACAAGCAAGGCATGACATTGAGATAAGACACTCCCGCCTTGAGTTCGACTTGGGAGATGCGAAACAACGGCATGTGTGCCAACGGAAGGCAGGGCAGGTATTGCACATAACCCAAAAGATCCCCTTCGTTGTTCTCAAAAATCAGCCACTCCCGACGCCTGGTGTTAGAAATGGAGCGTCCGAAAAATTCGTATTTCCATTCTTCGGGTGAGCGCCTTGCTGCAAACAACCGGCCGCGACATGCCTGATCGTAAACATCACGTATGAATTCATGATCATCGCTGGTCGCCAACCTCAAACGATAGCCTTCGGTTTCACCATCCTTCAAGCTCGGCAAATCCATTTTGTTCACGCACCGGCTACCCCACAGTTTGACTCCCATGTCATAACCAAACTGGCGATAAAACCAATCGACTCCCGTGATCACCTGCAATAACTCTCCTTTGGAAGCGCTGCGTGCATGGATGGCGTCGAACTGCTTTCGCACCAATCCTCGGCGGCGGTAATTCGGGTCGGTGGCCACAAGTTCAGCACGCCCCACCTGAAACGGTATGCCGCCGTAGCTCCACGTTTGGGATATGAGGCACACCGAAGAAACGATTTTCTTCTCCTGAATATCCACCACCACCGTGAAATCACTTGCCTGGACCGTTGGATGTTGGCCACCCGCCACATCGGCGGTCCAATCGGTGATCCGATCGTCAAAAATACGGGTGTTGAAGTCGATTAACTCCGCCACATCATCTGGACCCGCAAGCCGAAGGACTAGGTTCTCGCCACAACTCACCGGCATCTGGTGCGATATGGAATCGGTTGACATGGTCTCGTTCGCTGCGGCTGTGTTAGAATTCAGCGATTAGCCGGCTTCTAGAAGTTCAGCACGGATAGCTCGACAAACGGGTGGGGCTCAATGTTGCGGACCGCGCGGAAGTATCGCTCTTGAAGAGAGCGCAATAATGGTGCTTCTCTGTTGAGCGGCAGGCCTTCGATTGACGTAACAAGGATTAACTCGGCGAGAGTGCCGCAAAGAGCGATCTCGTCGGCTATCAGAAGCTCGGTGCGATCGATAGGGCGCCGGACAAAGGGAATGTCCATTGACTTTGCCAAAGCCTCGACGATATCCAGCGTAATGCTTTCAAGGGCACCCTCTGTCGCAGGCGGGGTGTAAATGACTCCATCACGAACCATCACGACGCACGACCCGGTCGCCTCCGCAACGCGCCCGGAATGGTTGAGTAGAACCATATCCTGACACCCAATAACCTGCCCTTCCATCCGGGCAAGGCGTGCAACCTGATAATTGCTTCCCGCCTTGATGCGTGCCGGAAGGGATGCATCGGGGCTCCGGCGCCAAGTGCTAACGCCAAGTGCGATTGGAGCGGGAACCTGCATGCCTTGTTGATACCCGGTAATCACCAGATCGGCGACGGTGCCTTCACCCCAATGCCCCTCAACGGCATAGAGAGTTGTGCGATACCACATGTCCCGATCTGGTTCGAGGAGCGCATCGACGAGCTGGGCGAGCGCTCTTTGGTATTCATTAAAAGTAGTCTCGAAAGGAATATGCAGCAGTCGTGCGGAACGCCGGAGGCGCTCATAATGACGGCGAAGCTGCACGATTCCAAAAAGTCCGTCAGGTTGCCAATAGCCTTTGAGTCCCTCGAAGACATTCAAACTTCGCGTGACGGCCTCGCAGCCAATGTGGAGGGTGGCCTCATTCCATGGACGAAGGGCACCGCTCATATACACATATTTCGGTTCTTGTAGTTTAGCCATAGGTTGCGGAATTCGGTGACTTGAAAAGTGACGGGTATGACCGCCCGAAAATCAAACGTGGGCCATGATCACTTGCCTACATTGGCTCTGGCCGCTTCTTCTCCACGATACTTGATCACCCGCGCGGGCGACCCTGCCGCGATCGCGTAGTCGGGAATGTCGCTAACGACCACGGAGCCGGCTCCCACCACGGCCCCGCGTCCGATCGTCACTCCGGATAGAACGGTCACCCGAGTTCCCAGCCACGCATCCTCGCCAATGATGACAGGCCCTTTGGACGTGAGCGGCTGACCGAAGATCTCCCGGCCCGGTTCGATCCCATGGTTGTATGAAAAGAACGCGCAGTAGGGAGCAATTTCCGCGCGTCGTCCAATGATGATCGGCTGCATGGCGGCGACGAGGATGCAGCCTCTTTGCAGCCCTACCTGCTCGCCAAGCGTGATGGATCCCCCCTCGAGGATTTCCAAGCTGCAATCCCGATTGATTTGCACGGCGTTGAGCAACTCGACAATTCCCTCGCCACTTGAGCGAAGAATCACAGCTCGTTCGCCGATAAAAACATTCGTGCCGAGTCTTAAATCGGCATTGATTTCCGCGTCAGGTGATATGAAACCCCTGCGGGTCATCCAGGGCAAGGTGTCCCGGCTGCCGTAACCACCCAGCCCGAAACTCGCTAGACGGGAAGCAATCCGGCCCCAAAACTTATATCCTGCCCGCCACAGCCAAAAGACTCTCCAGCGCTTGACTAGCCGTCTTACAATCCGGTTCATGTGTGGATGATTCGGTCTACCTTAAAAGCGGACGCTCTAAACGACTTCGCCAACGGGCGGGCCCACGTTCTCCGTATCACCAAGCCGCGTCTCGAAGGAAGTCGTCCACTCCAACAACGGCCGCATGACTCCCGGCATCGGATTGGGATAGTCCCCTCGCGCCGTGGTGGTGGCCGTCATGTCATCCAGCACCCGGAACGCGACCGCCTCCTCGACGTTGGCGTGAATCGTTTCTGGCTCCAACGAAATAAGCACCGCTTGAACGTAGATCAAACCTTCCGCCAGCATGTTGCCCGGAATCCAGCCCGTGCTAACATAGCGACCGGGTGGGCGGCGGCGCGCCCTCCATTCCGGGTCCACATCCACCGATACAAACAGCACGGTCCCATTCTGATTCCACAGCGCGAAGTGCGGCAGGTATTTGTGGCCGGATTTAAGAATCTCAAATTCCAGCTCGATCCCCACCGGCTCCCGGGCATCAATCGACTCGATCACTTTTCCCTCGCCCGAACGCACCCGCACCGCGCGGAAACGCGCGACCTCGTCACCCGGAGCCGTAGTGATGTCGGGCCACTCCCGGGCGGCTGCCGTCGAGACCCCCGAATTCAGATAGGCATTCGCCACCTGGGCCGACGGGCCGTCGAGTTTGATCTGTCCTTCGTGTAGCAGGATACAGCGCGGACATAGGCGGGTCACGGCTTGCATATTATGCGACACGAACAACACCGTTCGCCCGCCATGCGCCACATCACCCATTTTCTGCAGGCATTTCTTCTGGAACTCCGCGTCACCCACTGCCAGCACTTCATCAACTATCAGAATTTCCGGTTCCAGGTGGGCTGCTATGGCGAATCCCAGGCGGACATACATCCCGCTGCTGTAGCGCTTCACCGGCGTATCGAGGAACGTCTCGAGCCCGGCGAAGGCGACGATCTCGTCGAACTTGCGTTTGATCTCCACCCTTCCCATTCCAAGAATCGCACCATTCAAGTAAATGTTTTCGC
>CAYRLT010000338.1:0-2247 GCA_964425095.1 uncultured Luteolibacter sp. | reverse complement strand
CAAATCCGGGGAAACCATCGCCTCGGACTTTTTCACCGGTCTCGACTACTGGCGCGCGAAGCTCACCCGCCAAACGCTCACTCCATGGCTCGTCCACGGCGGCACCGCCCATCAGCAGCGGGAAAAAGGAACCGTCCTTCCTTGGAACGATCTCTCACCTCTCCTTTCTGTCCTCTCCCCGTGATCCACCACCGCCGCAAGACAACTCGATTCTGTTGAATCGTTAAGCTTTATCGTGATACTGCGGGGATACCAAGGATGGCCGCAATTCGGTGGGGGTGCAGACCCTGATTTCCATAAGTCTCTTAAAATTAGCGTCCATTCGCGTTCATTCGCGGTTCTATTTTCCTTTCTAGGATCAACAATCAACAATTGTCAATCAATCCCTCTTCAACATCCATTCGCCCTTTTCAGCACCAGAAGCGCGTGACGCCGCCCGCACTGCGCCGGGTGCCAAGCGGAGCGTGCGGGCACCCCGGTCGGAATTTCCAAATGCCCAGAAAATTCCCCTTGTTGTGTGTTGCGCCTGTGATACAGTTCTCGCATGAGTCAATCCGCTGTCATCCACGCCAGAATTGATGCTTCCACCAAGGAGGCCACTGAGCGGATTTTGAATTCACTCGGACTCACGCCGACCGAGGCCATCCGGCTTTTCTACCGTCAGATCGCCATGAGGGGGGAATTCCCCTTGGAGTTGAGGGTTCCAAACACTCTCACGGCGGCAACCCTTGCCAAGGCTGATCGCGGCGAGGATGTGGAACGGTTTGCCTCCGTAGATGATCTTTACGCCTCCTGGGATTCATGAGAGTCACTCAAACGACGCAGTTCAGGAAGGATCTCAAGGTGCAGAAGAAGCGGGGCAAAGACCTCCAGAAAGTGAAGGATTTGATCGCACTCTTGTTGTCAGAGGAACCCCTTCCTGTGAGGAGCCGGGATCACGCGCTTACAGGCAATTGGTCCGGTTGGCGGGACTGTCATTTGGAGCCGGACTGGTTGCTAATCTACAAGAGATCTTCGGATGAACTCACTTTGGGCCGGACTGGAACCCATTCCGACCTATTTTGAACCACCAGTGAATGGGGTCAAAGTACTCTGCGGGTTTTAGCCGCTAACTCTGGAGGTGCTGGTGAACCTGACCCGGATCGCAGCCGCTCGCGCAAATGGGCGGCGGTCCGTCTCTTCTGCGTCTTCTCTTCCCAACCAAAAATCCGAAATCATCAATCGTCAATCGATAAGCGTTATGCCGCCGACAGGAAAAACCGTCTGGCGGTTCTCCGTGCAAAAATCCGCCGTGAATCTGCGGGCATCCTGTAAACACAGGATAGCCAGACCTAAAAAAAATGCTACGGTCTGGTCTGCAGCTCAGCCACAGGCCAGTCCCCGAGTTCTGAAAATACCCACCAAACCCTGCCAAAAACCAATCCCATCTCGGAAAATCGTTATGAAAATCCATTACCGCCTTCGCTTTTTCCTTCTCCAAACCTCCGCCGCGCTCGCGCTGCTGGCCAATCACGCCACGGCCGCCACCTTCACTTGGGATGGCGATACCTCGCAATTCTGGAATAACGCTGGGAACTGGGCGGAGGGCGCTCTGGTGTCTGCCAACACCACCGATATCATCATTAGCGGCACCGCTAATGTTGGACTCATGCTTCCCGGCGCCGTATCCTACACCATCAAATCGCTGACGTTTGATGCCACTAACGATGCGGACACCAGGTTCTCGATGACCTCTACCGCCAACGCCGGCCAGAGCGCTCGCAATCTGACATTTTCTTCAAACTCAGGTAATGCAACCTTGACCGTGGAATCCGGCTCCACCGGAAATAAAACCATTGATAGGATTGGGACGACTAATGCGGCCACGATCATCCTTACCAGTTCGCTGGATGTGATTCACAATGGCAGCGGGACGCTTACACTGGGGAACGCAGTCAATGCGAGTGTCACAGGCGGTGGGGGTATCAACAAATCCGGCACCGGCACCTTGTCCCTGCCGGGTGCCAACACCTACATCGGCGCGACCGCCATCACGACAGGCACTTTGCAACTGGACGGTTCGACCCATGCCAGCAGCACCGTGGGCATCGGCACCGCCGGCACTCTGTCCGGCCAATACTGGCCACTTAAGCGCATTTGCGGATTAATTCGATGATTTTCGGTTGCTCCCGGACTTTTGGCGGTTTGCCGCCATTTCGGATTTTAAACTTCGCCCTTGCCCGTCCTTTGATTTGACGGGGCTTGCTC
>CAYRLT010000337.1:0-15921 GCA_964425095.1 uncultured Luteolibacter sp. | reverse complement strand
TCTGAAAGGCGGATTCGCAGCGGAATTCCATCTCGATCGCACCATCGGATGCTTTCCGGAATGTCGTAGATTGGCTTTCTATCAAACGGAAACTTCACCCACAGCACGGCGAATATCGCGAGCAGCACGGCCAAAAATGCCGAGCCGACCCACAGGATGCGCCGCCCGATCCGGCGCATCCGCTTGCTGATGAAGGTTGTTTTCACTTGGTAATGATCATCTCCGACTGACTGGTCACGCTCCTAACCTCCGGCTCATACATGCACTCGGCGGAAATCGGCGGAACCAGATATTTGCCCGGAGTCACCGCACGCGCGAGATAGTAGAAGGTCGAGACCTGCGAAAACGAATTGGTGAAGAGCAGAATGCGATCATCCCGGATATCTCTTCTCACGCACCACTGGGATTTTTCCGTGAGCCAAGGCAGCGCCTGGGTGGTATCCAAATTCGGATTTTCGATTTCCAGTCCGGCCGGCAACAGATCCTCGATGGCGACGTTGTCGTAATTATGTCCATTCGGATTGAGTATCACTTTCCCAACCACCAGATCGTTTTGTTTGAGCTTGGTGATATCGATCGGGTTGCCTTCATCATCCAGCCACTCCCGTTCCACGCTCATGCCTTGGTTTTTGGCAGTAAGCTTCTTGTAGTATTCGGGAAGATCCAACGGCACACCTTCGGACGCGAAGGAATAGTAGAGATTGCCCGGTCCTTGGTTGGTGAGGAGAATCGCTTTGGTCTCACTGCGTTCGATGATCCACTTCCGATCCTTGGACTGGTCAAATGCCTCCACGGTGCCATCTGGCAGGGTGATCATCGCCTTATAGTCGCGGGATTCCTGTTTCATCAGGCGGGCGTATTTGCCAAGCGCCATCAGCGCCATCGCATTGTCTTGCGTCGTGCCCCAGTAGCCATTGATCTTGGCCTTGCTCAGAGTTTTTACGAGCTTGATCACATCGTCGTTTTTCGGGTCGATATCGAGCCACGCGGACAACAGTAGCGACGCATTCCGGTTGGGACTGCTGAAGCAACCGCCCTGGTCGCGCTGCCCTGCGCCCGGCAACCCGAGCTCGTTCAACAAGACCACCGCACGCTTGGGTTCACCTTGGACGAGCAAGGCGGAGGCATTCATCAGACGCGCATAGTAGGACAGCTTGTCTTTCATCTCCAACATCCTCGTCTGCCATGAATGTTCCGGCTCGCCGGCGATCGCCAACACATAACAGGCATAGGCCCGCAGGTCGTAAATATTACCGTAGTAGCTGTTATCCTCGGAACTCGAGTCCAGCCCGGCACGCACCGCATTGAGAGCCCGATCCAATGAACCCTTCGGGATTTCATAACCGGCCTTTTTCGCTTCGACTAGAAAATGCGTGGCGTAACTGGTTCCCCACGGACAGAGTGAATTGGATCCCGCCCAATAGGAGAACCCTCCGTCGGCCTGTTGCATCGATAGAATCCGCCAGACACCGGACATGACATAATCTTTGGCCGCATCCTTGTTCATCGACTTATCGAAAGTCCGGTTCGCGAGGTCCGGCAAATATAGCAAAGGAAACGCGCTCGAAGTGGTCTGCTCGATACAGCCATAAGGATATCTCAACAGATATTGAAATCCGTGACCCAGCTCAAGAGTCGGCTCCTTGGATACCTGCAACTTGCGCAGCACAGACTCCGGCAACCAGTTGGCGGGCGCGCGCATCTCGATCGTTTTGCCCGGCGCCAACGAACCGGAATCCGCAAGCACTTCCGCCGATATCGGCGGGCGGACCGCAATTTCGATCGTGTCGGAGAACTTCACCGTCTCCGCCTCACACGTGACGGTGCACAGTGCTTTACCCGGCAGATTGCCCGCGACCATCGGGATCGAGACGGATGCGGACGCGCCCTTCTTGATCTCGATCATCTGCTCGCTGAGCTTCGTAGAAAGCGGACCGCCGCAGGTGACTTGGAGTTTGGCGGTGATGTCTTTGCCGATCTCGTTGAAAACCGTGACATCCATCAGGCATTCGTCGTCGGGAGCGAGAAAGCGTGGCAGGGATGGCTGCACGATCAACGGGCGCTTCACCTTGACCATGCCTTGCGCGCTGCCCAATAGCCGGGCGTTGCAAGCGATCGCCATCACCCGCAGTTCACCGGTGAACTCAGGCACATCAATCTCCACCTCGGCCACCCCTTTCGTCACCGCGATTTTTGAGGCCCACAGCGAAACCGGTTTGAAGCGGTTCGCTTTGATCGGATTCAAGCGCTTGGTGAGTCGCTCCGCAGCTTCAGCGCTTTCTCCCTCGTCACCACCACCGGGGTTGGACTTCTTGGTTAGAACGGACTCATCCAGCACTTCCATCAACTCCGAATACACATCGTGGGAATCCACTCCCAGTCTCCGCATTTCATACAACCAGGCGAGAGGAGACGGGGTCTTGAATGAAGTGAGCATGCAAATCGCCTCGTCCACGGCAATCAGCGTCACCTCCCCATCCACCGGTTGCCCGGCATCGTCAGTCAGTAAAATCTTGGTCTTCAGTTTGCTCTGCGGCAGGATCGTTTGAGGTGTTTCCAATGCCACATTGACCCGGTGATTCCGCGGCGATACTTTGAGCGGCACGGAACCAAACGCGCGGTGCCCCTTCCACACGGATTCCGCCACTGCCGGACGGATGACCGAAACCGTGCAATGCACGTTGGGCACATAAGCATCCTTGACCTCGACATCGACCTCCGCCGTGTTCTTCTCAAGGAAGATCACGCGGCTTTGCAACACCTTATCGGACTCGATGGTCAGCAGCACCGTTCCGGAAAACGGAGCCTGAACGGTTAGCTTGGCGGTGTCGCCGATCTGGTATTCCGGCTTGTCCAGTTTCAGGGTGAGACTGTCCGGCTTATCCCTTTCTGTGGTGCTCCAGGATTGCTCATATTCGGAGCAATAGAAGGAATACGATGATATGGAACCGGAATCCGGATCCGCAATGGATAACATATTCTGGCCATAACCCGTCGGAACGAACACATAATCCGCAGCGCCGGACGAAAGATCCAAGACCTCCTCCTTGAGAAGCGTGACCACCTTGTGGCTCTCATAGGTGTATCCACCACTCGGGGTTCTTTTGTAGTTATAGTTCCAGTCGATGTGAGAGAGCTTCACGATGAGTGGCTTGGTCGGCTTGAAAGTCTCGCCGTCGGGCATCACCGCGATGACAGAAATCTTTTGTTTTTCCCCGGATTTAAGCCACGAACCGGCACCCTTTTTCATGCCGATATAAAACGGATATGGGTCGATGACCGCCTTCTTCGTGGCGGTGATCGCCCGACCGCTCTGCTCGAACACCGATGCCTGCATCAATGCTTGAATGGGACCGGGCGCGTTGGATGGGATGGTGCTTTCAATTTCCGCCGTCACTTTACCTTCATCGTCAAGAGTCAGGTTTTCGATGTCCTGGGCTTTCATGGTGAATGCATTGCCCTCCTCACGTCGTCCCCAATACGAAACATCCTGAGCACCGAAATGATATTCACGCCATTGCTTTGGAGCGAATGCAACGGGGCTGTAAATACACTTGATATTCGCCTTCAGTCCAGCGGCGGGCGCACCAAAGAGATGTTCCGCAAAGATCGTTGCCGTGATCTTTTCTTTTGCCTGAACCCGCTCCTGTTCGGTTGTCACCGTGACCCGAATTTGCGGCGGGACGAAGTCCTCTAGCAGGAATGTCACGGAACCAAGATCTTCCTTCGCTTGTGGAACCCGCAGTCTAAGTGTATAGCGTCCCGTAGGCAGATAGTCCGGCATGACCGTCTCGACCTCGGCGGCCCCGAAGACATTGGGCATGGCGGCGATTTCCTTGAACATGCGCCCATCGGGTTTGATGATTTGGAACACCACGGGAAATGCGGCGGGCGCGGTGAAATCCGTGTTCCTGATCATGGTCTTAGCATGAAGGGTTTCTCCCGGACGGAAGATTCCGCGGTCTGTGAACAGAAACGCTTCAGCACCCGCAGACCGGTAGTCCCGCGTCGATTCGGTTTGATCGCCTTGCAGTTGATTCTCATCGAGCCGGAGATAGGACAGATCATCCGCCAACTGCGCGGTGATCAAAAACGGAGTGGTATTCTTGTCTTCGGCATTGCACTGAATGGCCGCAACACCGTCAGCATTCGTCACCGCCTTCGCGATCCGTTGGTTGTTCGCCGAATATGCGGTGACTTCCACGCCGCTCGCAGGCTTCGCATCCTTCAACGAGCAGACCCATACGAACACATGGTTCTTGGAGTATTTGGCGGAAATCCCCAGATCGGTGACCACAATCAAACGACTATCCGACAAATTTCTGCGATAAGAGTTGGCATTTTCCGCATCCTGTCCTCGGATCTGCATCAGATAGGCACCCTTCGTCTTGGTGAATTCGCGCAACTTCAGGTAGTCCGTGGTTTCCTGATTCAAGGCTCCCGAGAGAACGATTTCTTTGTGCGTCACATTACCGATAAGATCATTGATGTTTTGATTGCCATAGTAACGGTATCCATAACCATCCTCATACTCACTGTTCCCGCTCTGCGAGTCATCGGCAGTTTCCACAGGGAGGTTGTAGGCGTCGGCGTCATTCCTCGCGAAATACACCAAATTGTTGGCCATTACCGGCGCCACGGAGACTTTGCATTTTGACAGGTTTTGAAATGTGATTGGAACCAACAGGCTCCCGGCGGGGGACAAATAGCCGCCCGCTCCCACAAATCCCAAGGAGGCTGCAGCACGGGTGATCGCCACGGTATTGGATGATTCATCGGCGAGGATGAACCCCTTTTCCGAGACCAAGCCCGCCTTCACTTTGACCTGATAGTCACGATTCGGAACGAATGGGCCGAACAGACGCAATGTGTTCTCCTGCCCGGAATCCCTCTGCACCGTGAACTTTACCGGAGGATTGATCTCGATGAATGCGGCAGCACTTTTCACATCCACGCTTTCCGACAACTGCATGCGAATGGAGGGAGTCTTCTCCGCACCACCGCTTTGGGTCACTGAATTGACTCTCAGCATAGTGGAAATCTCTGCGGCCACCTCAACCTTTTCAGCGACCCCCTGTGTCCAATTCGCCGGCAGGAAACCTGGCTCCAGCTCGAAAAAGACCCGATACGTCGGCGCATCCTGAATGCTGATCACCTTGTTGACCGAGTTGTAGTAATCATTCTCAACCTCGAACGAAAGATACTTCTTCGCTCCAGCAATATCATAACAGAACACTTTTAAGTGCTTTTTCACGGTTTCAGATGCCGGCGGCATGGAGAAGTTCAATGAAAACCTGAAGCCTTGGTGACCTCCCATGTGATTGGCATGCAGGATCGTCATGACCGGCGAGGAGAAATACCAGAAGCGCAACCCGGAATACTCGACTCCGGCAAGGTTGACGAATTTATCAACCAACCGGGCTTCATAATATTGATTGAGATTCCATTCCAAGTTGGGCTTAAAGAGCAATTCATTCTCAGATCCCCAGTAGAAACTTCCCGCCACGTCGGGCGATATTTTGATCGGCGGATCGACGAGGTTTTGCCCAATCATTTCCTTGGCAACCACCGGACAGGAAAACTTCCAACGCAGCTCTTGTTTTCCCGATTCGATGACCGCTTGGCGACCGGCGGTGAAGCCCACCGATTCGAACGGTTGTTTCGGACTCCCGGATGTTGAATGCGTATTGCCTGTAACTGCGCCTCCCGGTTGAGAGAGAACGAGGCTCCGTGTGGTATTGAAAGGCAGCACGGATCCACTATTGGATGTCACACCACTCTTCACCCTGATTTCGTAGACGATGCCCGCCACAAAATTCCCGGTCAGACGCAGGCTCTGAGGACGCCCGGAGATTCTTGACTGCACAACATCGACCTTCGGCGTAATCTCGATGAACTCCGCCAGATCGCCCTCGCTAGGGGGCTCGGAAAAAACCAGTGTAATCACCGGTTTTTCACCGGGTTTTTGGTCAAACGATACCGTATTCAAGGACATCAATTGTGAGTTCGTAAGCTTGTTTTTGATCTTCCCGCGGGTTCCATCGGACCAGTCCAACGGTTGCAGTTCGGCCTCGATTTCGCTCTCAAATGATATCGCGGGAACGATCGGCGTTTCAATCGCAGCAGTGGTGCCCGCCGAGTCGAATTTAACCGTGAAATCCAGCGGAAGTTTCTCACCGTTTGCATTCAGATAGAATAGCTTGAGCTTTTCCGAAAGTGATTCCGGCTTCGTCGGCATCGAAAATGTCATCTTAAAATCAAATGCCCCTCGTTTGGGAGACTGGGTGAATTTTTCCAATCCAAACCCGGCGGTGCTGAACCTCCAAAAGCGGCTTCCTTCATATTTTTCCCCGCCGATGGCCTTGATATCCCCGGACAATTCCGCGGTAAACGACTGGTCGAGGCGCCAGGAATTCTTTGGCTTGAAGACCAGTTGTTTTGGCGACTGCCAAGTGAACTCCCCCGGAACCTCCGGGTTGATTTTCATCGGCACCTCAGCCAGCGGTTTGCCGACAGCAGGTTGCCCAACCACCTCCGTGCTGAATAACCAGGACAACTCCTGATCGCTCTTTTGCAGGACCGGATTCCGATTTTCCAAAAAGGCAACGCTGCGGAAGCTGGCTTCCTCTGGCGCAGGCGCTTTGCCCTCGGGATTCACCGTCGGAGCGGCGGGCTGGGCCGACTCTGGGTAGCGGATGCCAGCCTTAACATCGGATGCGACATGTGGCACCGCGACCTGGCCATTACCGGCCGACGAAGGGTCGCCGAAGGCATTGCCGTTGCTGGTTTTCCCCTCGATTTGAACGAGCTTCCAGACGCCGATGCCGTTGAGCACGAGAAAAGCCAAGGCAACATATAGCCATTTATTCGCGGCCAATCCGCCTGCGCGCTTCACTGCACCTGCAGCAGCCAACACCGGCTCATCCGCATAACTCGCAGGATCATCCATCGCCGCGATAATCGCCTCCACCGTTTCCAGAGTGATCGGCTTCCCACCCCTGGTGAGCGCTTCGTTGATGTGATCCCGGAGACCCTCCAAGATCTCGTTCTGAATAGAATCGTCCTTGTCGATCAGGTTGCCCCGAACGGCTTGTAGATGCTTTTCGATGCATGCCTTGACTTCAGTTGGTATGGTCATTATCGGAGTCCTTCCTTGGTGTTGATTTGAGCTGGGAAATAGCGAGATCGATCTTCTTCAGATGGTGGTTCATTTCAGCAAGGCGCACCTTGCCGATCGCTGTGAGCGAAAAGTAGCGACGAGTCGGCCCTTGGCCGGACGGCACGTCCCGGACCTTGAGGAACTTCTCTTGGCGCAGTCTGGCGAGGATTGGATAAACGGTGGATTCGGCGACCGCGAACTCCTCAATCTTACCCAGCGCCGCCACAATTTCGTAGCCATAGCTCTCGCCGCCGGACAACACCGTGAGGACGCAGTATTCCAGCAGTCCTTTCCTATGTTGGGTGATCCATGCGTCGATCATTGGCTACTCCGCGTTACAGAGTAGTGATAACCCCAGTCCCGGGAACGTCAATAATTTTTCAAAAAATAATTTGTGAGATCTCCGCATTTTGTTTCGGTCTGACGAACTATCCCTCCGGTCTTCACATCCGATGCATAGCTCCGAAGCATCATGCTTGAATCAAGGTGAAAACCCTGCATTTATTGCCGCAGCCGCCCGAAAAAAAGATGGCCCGAAAAACCAACCCACACACCTGGAAAGCGCTCAAGGAAAGCGGTCAATTGCAGGAACGCCACGTCCTGATGGCCAGCGACCTCGGGATGCAACCCGGCTCGATCATTCAGGAACATGCCAGCGCGGAAGACCGCGGCGATCTGCTTCTGTTGGAGTGGCTGGAAGATCGCTTCTTCGCCAAACACGGACACTACGTCCCCATTTCCGACGCCACTCCGGAAAATCAGGCCGAGCATCCTGCGGAAAACTCCCTGCTCACGGACCATAGCGACGCCATCAGCCAGATGTGCTACGAACTGGGCATTCGGGAGGACGATGATGATGCCTTCCAACTCGCAGGTGAGTTGATTGAAAAACGCGAGAGGGAAACTCCAGTGAGCTACGGCGAAATCCATGAGGAGGACCAACGCATGCTCTGTCGGCAAGCCGGCTTCCGCAACGCGGCCCGCGCTGTTTCCGGGCATCTCGCGGAGATGCCGGAAGTCCAACAAGTGCGGATCTTTGGCTCCGTCGCCCTACCCCTCTGGAAGGAAGTCCCGCGCCATTCCCGTTTCCGCCACCGGAATATCCGAATCTATCACGAATGTGCCACCATCGATCTCGCGGTCTACGTCACCTCACCCGCCAATGCGGACCGAATGCGCAAAATCTGTTCACTGGTGGTCAATGATCTGACGGCTCATGATATCTATCTGAACATCGCCCACCACACTTTTTCCATCCACCTGATCCATCAATCCGACAATCGCTATCTGGGCATGGTCTGTCATTTCAACAAATGCCCGAAGCACAAATGGGAGTGTCGCGTCCCGGGATGCGGAGCCAATCGTTTTGTCCAAATTCTGCCATGGTTCAGTCTCAAACCGCATCGGCTGAACGAATTCAACTCACAGATCCTCTTCCAGCGCCCCGGATGAAATCTCCTGTGGCGTTAAATTGATGATGGCATAGACCCTACTTAGCGAAAGAGCTGAATGGCAAGTCATCTAAAACGGCACCTCCTAAATCAAAATGCACACCGCGTAATCTTCCGCGCGCGGCACCATCTGGGCCAGTTCAACAACCGATAGGCTTGAGGCTATCGCTCAAACCTATCTTTGGGGCTGGGCTTCTATTCTCGACACCATTCAAGCGTGGAATATGGCCGTCCACGCATTACTTATGAGTAAATAGTTAATCAGCGTAAGGAGAATAATAGCTATACCTGACTGAATATGGCTCTTGCGGATCCCTCTGAAAAACACAATCCAGGCGATTATCGACGCGGGCAAATTAATCACAAGTCCCGGCGCTGGAACCTGCGCGGTTGGGTGTCCAACATATCCGTTGCTGACACCAAAGAGGAATGAGGCGAGTAGCATTATGAAGAAGCAGACGGTCAGGATTACGATTCCCGTTCCCTGCAAAGTTATTGTGTCATCTTTCGCTTTCATTTTGGGACGGGGCTCAGGGCATTCGCGTGGGGATCACCCGACGGCCGAGGCGGCGGTAGATTTTGAAATCGGAGTCAGTGGTGAGCAGGATTGGATTGGGCAGGATCTCCGTGAGGCGGACCAGACAGGCGTCGGCGATGCTCATCGGGATGTCGGAATATTTGTCGAGGAGATCGAGGACCGGTATGAAGGAGTCCTCATGGACTGGGGTAATCCGGAGAGCTCCGCGACGGCAGGCAAGGCGGAGGGTGGCGCAACCCTCGGGAGCAAGAAGATGATCTGCTTCGGAAAGAACCGACTCGCAGGTGATCCATGGCGGAGGATGAAGCTGAGCCTGTTGGATGGCCCATGGGTGGTTCTGATCATTCTTCCGCCAGAGGGCCACAAGAAACGAAGCATCAACGATGACGGGATTTCCCATAACTTGACGATTTAAGATATTCTTTTTTACGCGCACTCATATCCGCGGGCCCGCCATCAACGGTGCCTACCAAATCCGCGATGAGATCAAAGCCGGAGGCGGCATCGTGAATTTGCGAACCTGCCGCGATGAGCCGCCTGCGGGCGACTTCCGATTTCGTCAGATGGGTCTTCTTCGCTTCGGCATCCAGTTCCCTGGCCAAGTCGTCGGGGATGCGCAGAATCAGTGTTTGCATGACGTATTTGTATTACATGAAACGAAGACTTGCAATACAGAAAATGATTCTTCGCAGGTTCATCTCAGATCGCCCCTTCTTCTTTCCGTCGGTTTTTCAGCCCGACCACAGCCATTTCGACTCTTCTTGATTATTCCTGCAGAGGAAGAAGGGACAATAAGGTCCCTGCTCCTTATTGTCCCGCCACGTCATGCCGCTGGACGCCGGTAGAGCAAAATCAGCCCCACCATTACCACCGAGATCACAAAGGAAATCGTGTTGGTGATCATGAACGCACCCGCCACACCCACCACGAACCATTGATAGATTGCGTAGGCCTCCATGCAGCCGATCCCAAGCGCAATGATCGAAAATGCCGACATATCAAAACTCTCCACATCCCGCGTGCGCAAAATCTTCCGAATCTGCGGAATGTAACCGATGGTGAGAAGAATCCCACCGAAGAGCTGGATAAAATCAAAGAATGGCGACATAAGATTTGGGAAAAGTTCGTTTTCCGCCGTCGCGCGCGCTTTGATAGATCGCCTCGATGACGGCGACGGCTTGACGGGCGACGGACGCGGTGGTTGCGGGTTCTCGACCTTCGTGAATAGCGGTGACGATTTCCTCGAAGTTGCGTTGGTGCTGCGCATAACGAATCGCTGACGGATCGTTCGCGCCGAGGCCGGGAACGGCTTGGCTCATCAAAGTGCCGAGGATTTCAGCGTCTTCAGGGAGTTCATGTTTAAAATCCCAAACTTCGAACGATTCGTCTGCTAGAAATACCGATCCCTCGGTGCCGGCGAGTTGCACGCGGACCGGGTGACCGTCCTTGGACCATGTGCAGGTGCTGCCCTCGATCACGCCACGGGCACCATTCTCAAACTCCACGATGGCGACGGCGATATCCTCAACCTCGATACCGGTGTGGCCGATGCACGCGGCGCTTGCCTGAATCGATCTAACCGGCCCTGCAAGATGGATCAGAGCGTCGATCGCATGAATGGCCTGATTCATCAGCACTCCACCGCCATCCAGCGCCAGCGTGCCGCGCCATGGTGCGGAATCATAATAAGCCTGATCACGAAACCATTTCACATAACAAGAAGCCGAGGCGAGCTTGCCGAATCGGGCTTGGTCCACGGCGGACTTGAACGCATCCATCGCCGGGGTGAACCGGCGGTTGAGGACGGACGCAAGGGTTTTCCCACTGGCCTTGGCCGCGGCGATCATCCGATCGATGCGCTCGGTGGTGACTTCGAGCGGTTTCTCCACAATCACATGCTTGCCCGCGGCGAGCGCCGCCAGCGCGGGCTCGAAATGCGCCCCGGATGGCGTGCAAATGGTGACAGCCTCAAGCGCAGGATCGGCCAAAAACTCCGAGAGATCTGCAAACGCGCGCACCCCATGCTCCGCAGCCAGTTTTTCGGCTCCTTCGGCGCGGTGATTGAATACCGAATGAAGCGTGCCGCCATTCATCGCGCTGAGCGCCTGAGCATGGATGCGGGCGATCATGCCGGATCCAATAATTCCGAAATTCATGGGCTGATTTTGTAGAGGCCCGTGCAGCCACGCAAGGGAAAGAAAAACTTGTTGTCTCCATCTCGATTTCCGTTGGCCCTTGGCGCGGCACCTGCTCATGTTCCCGCCGCTCAAACTTCCCCATTTCCCATGCCCAACCTCAAGGACCAGATCGGATTTACCCTAAACGGCCCAGCCATCGCCTCGCCTGATGAGGAAAATCGCCTCCGCGAATTCGTCAATCTCAAGCTCGCCGCACGCGGATACCCAATCGTCGGAGATGAAAATGACTATCCTTTTCTCGATCTCGGCCGCTCACTGATTGCAAATTTCCAAGAGAAAACCCGTCTGCTTTCGGATTACCTGTGTCCGGTGGACGCATCCATTGATGCGTTTCTTCGCGACTATCTTGGTGAGGATGTCACGGCGGAAGTTTTCCCCGATGGCCGCCATCTTTTACCCGTCGGCGCACTGGTCATGGAGCGTCACGGCATCGCCCGCATGCTCTCGCTGCCGCCGGATCAAGATGAGTTCAAATCATCGATTCTGAGCTCATATCGCGTCCATCAGGGGGTTTGCCACAATCCCGCAAGCGATCGTCGGACTACCGAGGGTGTTTTCCATGTCGCCGAAGGTGGATTGCCCGTGCCTGCCGATAAAAAATCCGTGCCCAAGGCCACTTTCGCACGCCTTCTGAGCCACGCCCTTACCCCGCCGCAAGACCTAATGACGCTGCCTTTCACCGGCACCTCCCCCACCCCGGCGAAAGTGTTCGTTTCCTTGCTGTTGCGCCCGGTGATCGCGCCGGAAGTTCCAGGCGTTTCTCCGGAGAAATCGATGGAAATCCGCTTCTTCGCGCCAGGAAATCTAGTTAGCAATCTGGACTTTGTTGAAAGCATCTTCGGCAATGCCGGAGACCCCTATTTACCAGACCACGACTCCCGCCTCGATGCCGACCATTGGTCCGGCCACAGCGGCTGCGTGATCCTCGCACCTCACTTGATTTCTCTTACCAAAAAAGAACTTGGCTTGCCACACATCTCCGCCGCCTCGGAGCGCCAGAAACGTGAGGGCATGTGCTGGGAACTTGAAGAAGAACTCTACAACGACGGCGGAGCCTTCAAAATCACTTGTCGTGACAAGCGCGGAATCATCGTCACGATTATCGCTGATAACTACTACGGCTATTGCAAAAAAGAGGTCAAAACGCAGATCAGTTATGCCACCAACCTCTTCGGCAATGCCGAGGAAGAACACGCCGGCGGAGCCATCGCCTTCCCGAGCTTTGACCTTGGCGAGGACTTCTCGCTGAGCGACTTCTCCAGCCCGGTGGATCACCGCTTTACCGGACTCACGGCGCGCTATTCCAAGCTCTTCGACCTCCAGGCCGAGGGCTACGGCATCGATAAGCGCTTTCGTGATATCTATTATGTGCCCGAAGATGTCCGCATCGAGTTGCACAGCCAATCCATCACGTGGAAAAATGCTGATGGCCTGCAGAAAATCTCACTACAGCCGGGCATTACCTACGTGCTGCCCTCCGGATACAAAGTGGAAATGGCCAAGCCATCCGCCGGGATGCGATGGCGGTTGATCGGCACCAATGCCGAAGGCACTTTCTGCCACAAACCCTGCACCGTCTCCGGCGGCGGCAAGTCTGAGATCTCAAAATCTCTATCCGATGCCATGATCACCGCATCCCTGCTCGTCAGTGATCTGAAACATGATCTCAACGCCGCATGGGAAATCATCAACCATGATTTCGCCGATCGTTATGCCGCCGCGCCAGATCCGGACAAACCTAGCCGCCCGTTGCTAAGCCCGCAGCGCTCGCTCGGTTCGGTCATCCGCCTGCTCTCTCCCAGCCCGGCCTATACGAACACCTATAACTCATGGGTGGAAACCATCAGCGGATCAGTTAGAGACCTCGTCTATCTGATCAAACGTTTCTACAAACCCGATTGGGGCGAAGACTGGCGCGAGCGCTTCAGCGTGGATCTCATCAACGGTCTGCCAGCCCGCCAGCTCATCTACCGCCGCCAACGCCTCATGGCCCAATACCTGCGCGTCGGCTTCGCAGGCGATGGCACCTGGCGCACCTTCAGCCTCCGCAAGGATTTCGCCCCGGCAAAAAAAGTCCAAACCGAGGATGACATCAGCGTCTCTATGGTCGTCGCGCGGGAATGCATCGAGGGCCTCCACCCAGCCGTTACAAATCCATCACTGAAATTCATCAAGAATTGCGAATACCGGCTCTTCCAACGTCCCGACGACGCGATCCACCGCGGTTACGACAAAAAAACCGAGAGCGACTTCAGCCAAGGAGGATTGTTTTTCTCTAACTATGAACCGATCCCCCGCACCGGCGCAGAGGCGATGGTCAGCGACGCCATCCGCTTCGAGCAATTCACGCCACCCATGCGCGACATGATCGGCACCTTTGTGAAAGCGGAAAAACCGGACTATGTAATTAGCTCGAACCAACCGCGACTCGTGGATGGCAAGCCGACTAAAAACCCGCGCTATCTCCAGAACCGCCCGGACCTCGAAGACCCGCGCGGTCTCTATCTCGGAATGCTCGGCAAACGCCTTCTCCGCCGCCTGCCACTCGAAACACCGGTCCCCGTCCCCGTGAACTCCGTGTTAGCCGGACGCCGTAACAATCCGCCCGACGAAAAGGCCGGCATCCGCGCACTGGCGGTTTACAACCCGATCCACTATCAGGAACTCCCGGAGTTGTTTATGGACTTCATCGCCTCGCTCACCGGCAAGAGCCCGTCCACCACTGGCGCAGGCAGTGAGGGCGCGCTCACCAAGGGCCCGTTCAACGCCATTCTCCCAGTCCACGATCTCAATGCCGCTCTGGTTTCCTATATGGTCACCGGCTACCACGGCTTCACCAGCGCCGCCGGACACATCGGCCGCAACTACCGTAT
Organism: uncultured Luteolibacter sp.; assembly: GCA_964425095.1. Classification (GTDB taxonomy): domain Bacteria; phylum Verrucomicrobiota; class Verrucomicrobiia; order Verrucomicrobiales; family Akkermansiaceae; genus Luteolibacter. The sequence goes on along the minus strand of CAYRLT010000337.1, from coordinate 1,702 downwards.
CGATCACGATATCAGCCTGCTCATCCCGGAGGTTTGGTCCCGCATGTTCATACCCGAACGCGAGCCAGCCTATCTGATCGAGCATGGCTACCTCGAAAAAATCGAGAACTTCCAACATGATGGCAAAACCGTGGAAGCCAGCCGCCTCGGCTATCGCATCACGGATAACTTTGTTAGATTATTCTTCGGCCGCATCTTCTCCGCCCCGGACACCGTCTTCACTGAGGACATGCTCCGCCCCGAGCTGCAATCCATCCCCGACTTCGTCGATGGCCTCGACAACATCATCGAAACCCAGCGCACCGTCGCCCTCAATTATTTCAAAGACGGTGGCGTTGAAGCCGCATGCCCGCCACTCAAAGCCTTGCTCCACATCATGGCTTACGGCGAATATGAAGGAAAATCCCTCCAACACCCGGACATCCGCGCCCTTTTTTCCCGCGAGTCCATGCTAGCATCCGATTGGTATCAAGCACGCCTCGACGCCAAAGTCGCCGTGGACAAAGCTCTTTGGGACCGACACATCGCCTACCTTGAAGCCTTCCTTGCAAAGCCGAACTATCAGAGCGAACTCCGCCGCCTGCGCATCCAGGAACGGCTCAACAAGGCGAAATCTGTCCACCATTATGTCCACTCCGCCGCATACCGTGAAAGCCTCATCGGCATGATCGGCACCGATCCGGAACTGGTCTGATCATTCGGTTGATGCGGGCCTTTTCTTTGTCGGTGTGGCGTGTGCGTGACATGCCGCGATTCTGCATCGGTATGCGCTTCGTCCGAGGTTTTTCAAACGGCGGACGCTCGGGTGCTTACGGTGCTTACGAGGGAACATCCGGGGAGGGACCCAGCTTGCCGGGAGGGTCCTGGACCGAATGCAGCATTACCCAGCGCACGTCACATGGCCCCGAGGCGAGCAGCACCCGTGATCAGCAAGCAGCGGGATGGAAAGGCGGGGCGGAGCGACGATCTTCGGGGAGGAAGTTGAACCGGCGGCCCGGAGGCATTCTATCAGAAAATAATGTTAATCCGTGTAATCTGCCCCCATTCACGCGTGTTGCCATAGATGTTAGTCAGTTTCTGACAGATTGTGTCTCTTCTGATTTGCCATCAAGACTGTTCATGTCCACACAAGCTCAACCTTCGGGAAATCAATTTTCCACTGTTCTCCGTTCTGAGCTACTTGAATCAAACATCCCTTTTTTTGGTAACCTGACATTAGATTACTCACAAACAACAATGTATTTAGAAGTGCTTCAAATGCCGTGTCTCCTTTGATTGTTGGAAGCTCATCGAAAAGACCATTTAATTTAATCTCTACTTCGAAGCTGTTTTTCAAAATTGCCCTAGGCACACCGATTTCAAGATCAACAATGGTCAAATCTTTGTTATTAATCCCGATGATTTCGAATCGTTCACGTATCATGATGTTGTGGATCTATTTACAACCTAGTAGACAGTCCGCTAAGTTATCAGCCGCCCTACTATTGCAAGGCCCTCTTGTGCCAGGCGGGAAACGATAGCAAGCGATCATTTCGGCATCATACAATGCCATACAACCAGCTTCGCACACTTTTCGAAGAGCCTCTTTCGGGCGCTCCTGAACTTTTAGTGGGTAAGTGCACGTCGGTTTTCAATGGTTAAACCACCAGCGATCCAATACGCCATCGCTTGGAAATTTCTAAAGGTGCGATAACCTCTAGCC
>CAYRLT010000336.1:0-2602 GCA_964425095.1 uncultured Luteolibacter sp. | reverse complement strand
GTTTGATATTTCGGAATACGACATTGCGCACCAAGCCCCGGTTGTTTTCATAGCGTGGGAGATCTTCGGCCGTCGGGACATACCATTGATAGGGGTTGTTCGCTTTTGCCGGTAGGTGTGCGGCGGGGATCGGCTTGCGCTGCGGATTGCTGCGGCGGAAGTCCGGCGGGCAATCGTCGCTGTAGATCGAAAGTCCGACGTGGAAGTCCAGCAAGCGGTCGGTATTCTCAATCCGGATATCCTCGATGAGCAGGTCCTCGATTTTCGCCCGGTCGCCGTTGTGGATGGTGAACGCGCCGCCGCCGATCACATGGATGATGTCACTGTTGCGGAAGGTGATTCCGCGGATGGTGTCGACGCGGAGTTCGAATCCGATTTCGAAACCTTGGCCGCCGGCATCGTTCCAGAGCACGCAGTTGGTGATGGTGATGTCGCCGATGACGTCGCCCTCGATGCGGGGGACTTGATGACCGCCGAGTGTTTCCGGGTTGATCATTTCATTGAAGGGGATGCCTTGGGTATTCGGCGGATAGATCGCTTTGATGGCGATGCAATCGTCATTGGTGCGCCAGAAGCAGCCGTCCACGCTGACCTTGCTGGAATACTCGATATCGAGTCCATCGCTATTGGCGCGCCAGCCGACGACTCGGGTGTTGGCGATTCGGATGTTCTGAGATCCGCTGATGTGCATCGTCCAGCCGAGAGGATCGAGCAGGATAATGTTCTCGATTACCGCGTCGCGGCACTCGCGTAGGACGAGCATGTTGATTTTCCGTTTTCGTTGGCTGGCATCGAGGATGCCCGCGCCGCGGATTGAGACGTTGCGGGCACCACGGGCCCTGACCTCGCCGCGGACGACCGCACCGCCTTCAATATAGAGGGTTTCGCCATTACCGAGCAGGATCTCGCCGGAGTCATGGATTTTTCCGGCTTCGAAATACTTTACTTTTGGATCATTTCTATCCGGTGGATTCACGAGCTTCGGGTTGGCGAAGATCAGCAAGGGATTGTTGAGGTCGTCGTTGATTTCCACGCTCAGATTCATCGGGCGGGGGAGTTGGAAACGGAGCGTGTCGCCCTCGATATCCACCTTGATGCCGGCGGATAAGGGGCGCACGACGACTTTTTCCGGTGTTTTTCCGAGTTTCACCTTCACCTCGACCGGTCCCGTCATGCCGAAGCTCAGGAATGCTCCGATCTTCGTTTGGAATGCGGGAATGTTAGATCCGGCGATATTGGCGGTATAGGCCGTGCTTACGGCAAGTTCTTTGGGGAAATCATATGGGATGACTTGGGCGGAAATGCCCGGAGTGAAAAGCAGGTAAAGCAAAGAAGCCAGTGCGAGCTTGAATGTCGTGGTCAACATAGGTGGTTTTAAATGATGGAATGGCTTGTGGCAGATGGATCAATTTTATTTGAGCTGGTGAATCGTTCCATGGAGAACGCGATCATTGATTTTCAGTTCGTAACAACGGGTGGGAGCGAGATCGGGGATATCGAGGATTACGGTTCGATGGTCGGGGCTGGATTTTACCGTGCGGATCGTCAAGCTATGTTCATCATGGTGATTTGATCCATAGTTTGCGGTCCGTTTGATCGACCAGACTTTCATGGTGCAATCGGTCGGCACGATCGGATCGCTGAAAGTGACGGTTAGGGTGTCCTTTGCGGCATGCACGGCTAACGGGACTTGGGCGGGGGCGTTGCCGCGGCGGATTCGGTGGAAGCCTCCGGGTTGCCTTGCGTTTCCGGCCCATGCGTATATGCCGCAGGTGTAGAGTTCGCCATCCGCGCCGAAGCGTCCGCGCATGATGCCTGTGGGGGATGCGGGCATTGGGAGTTCGCAGACCGCGCCTTGCCATTGGTCATTGATTTCCTCGTGCGGAACGATGTAGGCGCGGCCGGTGCCATAACTGAGGTTCAGCAGGCTGCCGCCGATGTTTCCCCAAGCATTTTCGGGCACCCAGACGAGTTCGGCAGGGCTGCGGTCCATTTTGTTAGTGATCCAGACTACCGGTTGCTCCATTGCGGAGTCTGAGGTATCGGTGACGCTGGTGTAGCCGGTCATGTTGCCGTAAAAACCACCGGGTTTCACGCGGTTGATGCGGTTTTTTGGGGTCCAGTAGCCTTCTTGGTCGGTGACGAAGAGAGAGTTGTCCGGATTGACGCAGACTCCGTTGGCGGCGCGTAGGCCAGTCGCTATGATGTCCGTCTTTGATCCATCCGCGCTTACTCGCAAGAGGGTGCCGTGCTGCGGAACTATGGCATCGCGCGCATGGCGGCCTGACTTGGCATAGTAGAAGTTTCCCGCAGCGTCGGTCTGCAATCCCATGGCGAACTCGTGGAAGTGTTCGGTGACTTGGGCGTCATCATTGAAGCATTCGATGAAATCGATTTCACCATCGCCATTCAGATCCCGCAGGCGCGCGATTTGATCGCGGCAGGTTACAAACAAGTCATCGCCGCGGAATTTCACGCCGAGCGGTTGGAATAATCCGCCGGCGATTCTGCGCCATGTCAGGGTGGCTGGGGCTTTGCTGGAAATGCCATCCACGCGCCAGACGTCGCCTTTCCACATGGCGACGACGGCCGCCTTGCCATC
>CAYRLT010000335.1:0-6382 GCA_964425095.1 uncultured Luteolibacter sp. | reverse complement strand
TAAAGGGGCCCATTCTCGCAGCGGAACCTTGCGGGCAACTTTCCTAAACGAGATCATCAATTCGATCGCCAAAAACGGTATTACCCACTAGATTCTCGATTGTCCCATTTTTTTATAATCCTCCCGAGAGTGCTTGCCGCTCTTGAGCAGGCGCGGGGTGTTGCCGATCAACTCCTCGCGGGTGTATCCGCTGGTCCGTTCGAAACTGCGATTCACATAGAGGATGTGGCCTTTGATATCGGTAAAGAAAATAGACTCTGAGGATTGATCGATCGCGGACATGAACATGCGGGCGTTATCCCGCTCGCGCAGGAATTCGATGGATTGCTGCTTACCTAGTTCCAACTCCGCACTCAACACTGCGTTCTGAATCTCCAACTCACGTTCGCTACGTCGCAAATCTTCAATGAGGCACATGGCTTCATCCAGTGATTCCGATATTGAAGCTGAGAATTCTGACATGAATTTTTTTATGAATTTCGTGTAATCATTAATTACAGCTTAGCCTATGCCTGCAAGGAAATTGCTTTCTGCGGGAGGGGGCTCAAAAAGCCATTGGCCCGCACCGGAGGGTGGGGAAACGTGATTTGCTGAAAAGGGAGAACAGGTGTTCCGGAGCATCGGTGGCTGGTGTTTCGGTGAAGAAAAGCCGAGTCCACCTCGACATGAGGCGGAATCTGGAGATTTCGGCACACTCTTTATACGTCACTACCATAACTCTTTAGACCTCTTTGCCAAGAATTCATTTGGCAGCGGTTTTGTGGAGATTGAGCTTCCGACCTGTCAGGTGGATTCTAGAACCAGAGTCAGATCGTCGTCCAGTTGGACTTCGGATGCTTGCCATTGTGTCACATTATTCCATTAGAAATGGAATTAAGGGTAATACGGGCGGAGCATGAGATAGCAGACTGGACCGGTCACTGCGACGTAGAGCCACAGCGGAAACACCCAACTCGCGAGGCGCCTGTGGGTGTTGAAACGGTTCGTCCAACCGGCGATGAAGGTGAATAGAATGAATGGCAGGCTGACTGCCGCGAGAATGATGTGGGAAGCGAGCAACAACAGATAGACTGTGCGCATGCCGCCCGCTGCTGCGCGCTCGGCAGGATCAACGATGCCATCGAGATTGAGATCACCATATTTCACTTCGTTGCTGGTGAAATGATAAGCGACGTAACTGAGCAAAAAGAGCACCGATAGAGCCATTGCCGTCAGGATCATACGGCGGTGCAGGGCGATCCGCCCCTTGAGAACAGCGATCAAGGCGATGACGAGAACAACTGCGGCAGCGGCATTCACGGCTGCATGAAATGGCGGGAGGAAAGATAATGAAACGCCTTCTGGCAAGGCGATTTTCACCTGCCGCATCAGCCCGACGAGACCAAGAATGAAAGCAGTTAGAATCCAGGCGACGATACCGAGTCTTTTCGCGAGTTCCTCACGCGGCGAGCGTGACAGCCATGCTTTGCGTTCGTCGCTCATGGTTTGGCGGCTTCGGGTTTGGTTCCGAGTTCAGTGCGGATGCGGTCGAACATCTCCTTCTTGAGTTCCTCGTAAAGTCTCGGGGTGTTCTTGCGCGCCACTTCCGAGCGGGCATCGGCAAGCGGCCATTTGCCGATCACTCGAAAATCGCGGTCTACTAACAAAAATCCGAGATCATGCGAATAGCGGCCGTTAGCTTCGATGTCCGCCGGATCCGTGCGCTCGCGAATTCCGAAAAACTTGAGTTCTTGTTCGAGATAAGTGTGGGTGGTTTTTTCGTCGCCGGCGTTGAGAAACCACCAGTTTTTCGTGTCGGCACTCAGCGCGCTGGCGTAGTCGGCGAGTTTTTTCTGGTTGTCGTTTTCCGGGTCCACCGAGATGCAGGCGATGTGGAAATCCGGGTGATTCTTGAATTCATCGTAGATTTTCCGGAGCTCCTCACCATTACGGACCGCGCAGTGCGGACAAATGGCGAAAAACTCGGCGGCAATCCAAACCTTGCCTTTGAGATCGGAGAGGTTGACAGGTTTCCCCTCTTGGTTGATGGCGCTGAGATCGCACGCGATCGGAAACCACTGCGGGGCGGCTTCCTTACCGACATTGACGATGGCGGCCATGTCCGGTTTGGGAAGTTGCGAACGAAGGTAAAAAGCGAGGGCTAGAATTGCGATGGAGATCAAGGCGACGCAGGAATAAAACAGGGCGATGGTGGAGGTACGTTTCATCAAGGCTTAAAAGGTTCGGCGAGTAATTTTTCGATCGTCGCGGCAAGCAACACTTCGAGCTGGGCTTCGTTCGATAAATCGGTGCCGGTTTTCTTGTCATCGGCATCCCACTTGGCCGCCTGATCAAAATCAAAAGTGGCTATAAATGGCGGTCCGCCACGTTGCTGAGGGACCACAGCGCGGCGGAGGTGACCATTTTTATCGATCAACACGAGAGTCGGATCAAAGGCCCATTGGCCATCTTTCTCGTGGGGCGGCATGGTGGCTTTAAGCTCGTTTTTAATGAACTTGTGCAGCGTGTCCGGCTCGTTGCCGCCGAGCCACCATTGCGGGATTTTCATACCTTGAGTCGCAGCGGCTTGCGAGAGTTTGGAAACGATTTGTTCGGCAGGAATCGGCTCCACTACGAGAGAAACCAGCTTGAACTCCGGATTGCCTGCATATTTTTCCGCCAGCCGCTCCATCACTGCAGAACTGCGCGCGGAGGATTCCGGATGCTTCAGACTGATGACGTTGATGGCAAACACATGACCGCGTAAGTCGAATAAATCCGCGGTTTTTCCATCCTGCCGGATGATGCGAAGATCCCGCTCTTTCTGAATCCGGTGAACAATCGACGGTCGATCGTCGGCGGATTGTTTGACCGCCCATTTTTCATACGATTTGAGGATCAACACGCCACCGATCACCATGATGGCGACCAGCGTCCACGCGGTGCGGGCGAGTTTTTTCGGGTCGCGGACGGCAGGTTCGGAATCGGCGGGCAGGGACATTCAGGAGGCAAGATAGCCATGTGCGCCTGCTTGGCAAGTCGTGGTCACTGGAAATTACGAGTGAATTCCCATTTCCTGCACCCAAAAAGCAAATGACGCGCAGATGGGGTTGGCTACGACACTCAAAGTGTGTCGCCACATGCTGTTTCAAATCATCATTGCGATTTTATTGTCATGGAAACCGGGAACGCCAGCGTTACAGGGCCGATGAGGCCGGAGGGCAGGAGTGGGGAATTGGCTTTGAACTTTGATTTGATATTGGTGCGCGTGAAGGCCTGTTTCACATCCGGTTGCAGGTCTCCAACAATGCGGTTGTTCCAGAGATTGGTAACGGAAATCTCCAGCTGATTTTCACCGGCTCTCAACAAGGGCCCGATATTGGCTTGCCACGGGTGTTTCCAGAGCACGCCCGCGTCCTTGCCATTCACTTTGACGGTGGCCACTTCCCTCACCATTCCAAGATTGAGAATGACTTCGCCGTTCGCTGGCATCTTGTCTATGGTAAAGTTTTTATGATAGATCGCGGTTCCGGAAAAGTAGCAGATGCCGGGATCGATGGATTTTGACCAATCGGTGAGTTCGTCCATGGTCGCTTCGCGCGGCGCACCCAAGTCCGGAGGGAATGCGATCTTCCAAGGGCCGCCGATCACCTGATCAGCAGGCACCTGATCCACAACAATGTTTCCAGTCCGTCCTTTGGCGGTTTGATAGGCATAGGTTCCAGGTTTACGAGCCCTGACTGCAATAGATCCCGCATTCACGGCAAGCACCTCGAGCGCTCCGCCGCTTTGATCAAGTCGGACGAGATGGTCCTCGCGGGCGGCCTTTGCGAACACGACAAACACCGATGACGCGGGTGACAATTCGATGGGCAGTCTGACAAATCCATCGCCGGCTTCAAACACATGGCATGGTTTCACGCTGCCGTCCTCCGCATTCCAAAAGCTCGGAACCCGCTCGTGCGCCACCCGGAATCGGCACTGCACGGATTGGTGCTCCATCGAACTGTTGGAAACGAAGAAGATGTCCTCATCGGCGGTGGCGCGGTGAATGTAGTCGATGTGCTGATTTTTATTCTCGATGTTTTCCGCAACGAAATCGCGCTCCACGCCCATGCTTTGAAGAACTTCAGCCAGCGGGATATTCCAAACGACTTTGCCTTTGCCATAACTGTGGGATTTCACTTTCTGGCCATCGCATTCGCCCCAAATCCGTGCGGATAGATCGCGCACTTCGGAATCGGAATTAGGATAGTCGCGCAGGCTGTTCGACCGTTCGGGTTTTGATCCGACAATTGTGGCTCCGGCTTCCACCATTTCGCCGATCCGTTTCAGTACTGCGGGAGCAATGGTTTTGCGGTCAGGCAAGACCAAGGCGCGGTAGTTCATGCCGTCCGGCAGCACGAGCTTCCCGGCCTTCACTTGCATTCGGGTTAGAATCACTTCTTCGTTGATGTAATCGTAATCATGCCCTTGGCCGAGTGAATCCAGATTGACCGGTTTGGGGCGCCCGCAGTGGGCACATTTATCATCGCTCCAATTGCATTTTATAGTCGGGGCGATGCGACGTGCCGGGACAAGGTTTGGAGCATCATCACCGTAATAGGCGCAAACGTCCGCGACAAATTGCCCTTGCTGCATCAGATGACAGGCGCGGGACATATCCTTCAGCATCGGTCCCGCTTGTTTCCACCACGTGTTGTTGACGTTGAAATGTTCGCCCGCGTGGTAAGCGAATCCGGGCAGTCCGGCCTCGGGAGGGTTGTGGGAAAAGGTGTGAAAGCTTACTTGGTTGAGACCTGCGCACAGGGCGACGTCGAGTAAGCGTTTGTAAGCGACCGGGCCATCCTGCCAGTTTTGCCATCCAGTGAACGACTCGGCGTTGACCAACTTTTTACCATAAATGTTAGCCGCGCTGGCGGCCTCCTTGGTCACCCAGTTTTTCCGGTGGTTCCAGAATTCGCCCATCGGGATGTCAGCTGCGCCGAGCGCTTTGAGTGGATCGACGCGTGCATGGCCTCCATGGCCACCTTCCGCCATTAACTTCAAACCCCGTTGGTTGAGAAGTTCCCGACAGCGAACGAAGTGGTGATCGATCATCAAATCGCTGACCATTTTCTGATAGTCATGTTGGAAGCGGGCACTCAACTCTTGGTTGCCAACCGTCCAACCGGCGAGCACCGGCAGCCATGGGATGGGATCATAACCGTTGCATACTTTGAATTCGTTGATGAAATCCGGTGTCCAATCGATGCCAGGGCGGACTTCGTAACTGTCGAGCATCAGCACTTTCATCGCGCCGTAGCCACTACGTCCTTCCTTCAGCTTGTCGAGGATGTGAGTCATGTAGGCATCGGTCGCCTCGCTGCTCAGGTGGTCGATCACCAATCCTTTGGAATTCGGGCTCGGGCAGTTGAGGAATTCGCCGGTGTTGTTGCGGACGAAACGCAGAATGCGCCACGAACCAGCGGGCACCTTCCAAGTGAGTTTTCCGTCGGCGGCCAGATGTGAGTCAAGCGGGATCGAGGTGTCAGAGGCGACCGTTTTGTTAGTGGAATCAGGCACGGCCATCACCGCGACGTCCTGATGAGGATCCTTGATTTTTTCAGGGAGTGGCAGGATGTTGGAAAAATCACTAGGACCTTTGACTTGCAGTTCGCTATAAAGCAATGCCTTGCTGCCGTCTTTTGGCGTGATCCAAGTCCCACCGGCATTCCAACTGCTGGAGGCAAACAACCGAGTTCTAGTCCGAGTCGCTCGGCTTCATCCATCGCGTGATGGATCGACTTGAGTGATTCCGGGCCGAGAAACTCCGGGCCGGCGGGGATCATTTTGTTTGGGTCGGAAATACTGCCGACATCCCAGATGATCACACCGCGCATTCCGTTAGCCTTCATTTCTTCAAGCTCGCGGGTGATTTGTTTGTGATCGACGTAGCCATTCAGCCACGACCAGAGGGCTGAGGGTCTGGCTTGGACCGGTGGGGTTCGGAAGGCTTCCTGCGATAACTCGGCCTGTAATGGGGTGATGGTTGACAAGGCCAGGCCGCAGCTCAGCCATGTGGATGCAAGTCGTGAGATGTATTTCATGATGGATCGATTTACTACTTCAGGCGGATGAGTTCTGGATTTTGGATTGTGACCTTCGATCCGGCAGCAAGCGAGGAAACAGTGAAAAGCACAGTGCGGAGAAATAGAGAAATGCTTGGTTTCCACGTGGAAGTAGTATTTGTGTCGGGAAAGGCAGGGAATCTGTCAAAAATGTGAGTTATAGGGAAGACGACGGTGGGATTAACGAAAGAGACATAAGAAGCCAAGACACAAGAGAAGAGATATTGGTTATTGGCTATGCGTAGCTACGACACTTCTATCTTAGGGTAGGAAAGAAAAGCCAATGGGTTGGA
>CAYRLT010000334.1:0-8417 GCA_964425095.1 uncultured Luteolibacter sp. | reverse complement strand
GATTTTCCGGAGCCGGTGGGGCCGGTGATGAGAACCAAGCCCGAGCGCATGTGGCCGAATTCCTTAACAACGGCGGGCACGCCAAGGGATTCAAGCGAGGCGATTTCGGTGGGGATGAGGCGGAAGACCGCGCCGAGGCCGTTTTGTTGTTTGAGGTAGTTGCAACGGAAGCGTGAGTTTTCGTCCATTTCATAGGCGAAGTCCAAATCTCCTGTTTCGAGGTAGCGATTGAAGGACTTGGGATCGCAGATTTCCGCGAGGAGTTCTTTGAATTGGGCGCCTTCGAGAACAGGTTGTCCGGGGATTGGGGAGACCCCGCCATGGATGCGTACTTTAGGTGGTTGACCCTCGGATAGATGAAGATCGGAGCCTTTGCTGGAGATCAGGTATTCGAATAATTCGTCAATGCGGGCCATGTGGAGACATGTTGAATTTTAGTGGATCAATTAGAAACTACGATGGGGCGGGTTCGGACTGGCGGTTGTAGTCTGGTGGTTTTTCCGGCAGGTTCAGGACTCTAGGAAATGAGCCATTTGCGCTTTGTCCTCCGCGCGGTAGATGAGTTCCTCGCGCGAGATGATGCCTTGCATATAGAGTGTGCGGAGGGACTCATCCATGGTGATCATGCCGACGTTTTTGCCGGTCTGCATGACACCCGGCAGCATGAAGGTTTTGCCTTCACGAATGCAGTTGGAGACGGCCGGGGTATTGACGAGTAGTTCGAGGGCAAGAACGCGGCCGGTGCCATCCGCCTTGGGGACGAGTTGTTGGGAGAGGATGCCACGCAGGGATTCCGAGACCATGATGCGGATCTGATCGCGTTGATCAGTGGGGAACACGTCCAGAACGCGGTCGAGTGTGCGGGGCGCATTGCCGGTGTGTAGGGTTCCCAAGACCAAGTGTCCGGTTTCGGCGGCGGTAAGTGAGAGTTGGATGGTTTCCAAGTCGCGCATTTCTCCGACCATGATGACATCTGGATCCTCACGCAGCGCGCCGCGGAGGGCTCTGCCGAAGGATTCGGTATGGGAGTGGACCTCGCGCTGGTTGACGTGGCAGCCTTTGGACTCGAAGACGAATTCGATGGGATCTTCGAGTGTTAGAATGTGATCTTCACGGTCGCGGTTGATGAAATCAACGAAGGCGGCAAGGGTAGTTGATTTGCCGGAACCTACCGAGCCAGTGATGAGGATGATGCCGTTTTGATAGCGGGTGAGCGGAAGGATGTGTTCGAGGGGGAGCCCGATTTCTTCGAGTGAACGGACATTGGAATTGATGATGCGGAACACCATGTCGTAGCCGAGGCGTTGTTTTACGACTGAGGCACGGTAGCGGCCGTTGGTTGTGGAGTATGCGAAGTCCACGTCGCCTTTGTCCTGAAGACGTTGCCACTCTTTTTCCTCGAGGAAAGAGCGGGCGAGGCGTTCCGTGTCCTGGGAGCTGAGGGGGTCGTGATCGGCCCAAATGGGGGCTAATTGCCCAAACCGTCGCCAAGCGGGTGGATATGCGGTGGCTAGATGAATATCGGAGCAATCGTAATCGCGTCCGAGTTGAAGATATTGGTCAACGTGGTCCAGAACCTGGTGAGTGGACATGGGTTGGGTTTGGAGGATTGGTGAGGTTGACGCGGGCTGAGGTTGGAGATGGGCGGCTGCTTTCGGAGAGGCCCGCAGTCCATTGTTTGATTTGTCCGCTAAGCCAAAGTTTTGCGAGTGGGCGGGCGGCGGTCAAGGTGAGACCTAGTAACGCGCCGGAAATTCCACGTTTTTTTGGGGTCGCTGCGGCGGGCCGGCGGCGGACGATCAGGCTGGCGGCGAGACCGGAACCGAGAGAACCGATCAGCCAAGCCAATGGGTGCTGCTGCAGGGATCTGCGGATGCGAGCGGGGAAATCGAGCCGATGTTTCAGCGCTGCAGCCTCGGAATCCAAGCAGGATCGCGAGGCTTTGCTGAGGCGGATCAATCGTTCGATTTGCGGGTTTTCAGGAAGGTTTCGAGCCATTCGCGATCTTTTTTGAATTCGGAGCGGGTGACGGGGAAGGGCGGACGGCCCGGGGTTCTGGCGGATTGCGCGAAGATGAAGGTAGCTTGCAAGTGGGCGGCTGCGGCTCCCATGGCGATCCAATACCAAGGCCAACCGGTGGCGTGGGCAATGGCTGCAATGCCTCCGGCGAGCAGCAAGGACCAGGTGAAAAACACGCAGATTACGACGGCAGTGATGCGGATGAGACGCCGCAAGGCATCAGCGGCTGCGTCTTTGGATTCCAGTTGGATCAGAGTAACACGGGACGCAACCAGGGTAAGGATCGCCTCCCGCCAATTGGACGGGAAGTGAGAGGCACCGCTCTGAGGAGGGCCGGGATTTTCCGGTGATGGCGGAATTTCGCGGGTATCTGCTGGATTCATTGGCATGCGATCGAAAGGACCCGTTCGGAACCGGGTTCAAGAGTGGGTTGCCCGGCGGTTTGCATGCGGAGCTCAGCGGCGCACGATCAGACCAATCAGGAAACCAATGCCTAGGGCGCTGACGACGCACTTGGTGGGATTCTGACGGATATAGTCTTCGGATGTGACGTGGAGTTCTCTGGCTTTCACGCGGGTATCCTGCCATTGCTCGGTGGCGGACTCCTTGAGGTGGTGGGCGCGCTCGGTGGCGGCGGCTTTAAAGGCGGCGGCCTTTTCGGCTGCGGTGTCGCGGAATTGCTGGGCGGAGTCCACGGCGCGCTCCTTGAGAATGGCTGCTTTGGATTCCGCGGTTTGCACGAACTCCCGGGCTTTTTCACCGGCTGCGGTGCGCAGGTCGTTGGCGGCTTGGGCGATGGACGGAGTGGTGTGGAGGTCCGCTTCGGAAGCGGGGTTTTCGGTGTTGGAGAATGTATTGGACATGGCGATTCTTATGTTTTGGGCAAATCGGTATGATTTATTCCGCTGACAGATTACTGACACCAGAAGGTGTATTGTGCAAGGAGTGACTTTGAAAAAACCTGAATCAATTTTCATCTTCCCGCACGACTTTGGCCTTGGGGGCGGATAGTAGAAGTTCTTGCTGTTGGGGTCCGGGTGGGGTGAACATGACGTTTTCCCACTTGGTGTCTTTTAATGGACCGGTCCCCCGGAACTGGAACATGTGATAGAACGGACGCAGCGGAATAGTGAGCAAACCGAGCAGTCCCCGCGCATTCATGCGCATCGTCATATCGATGGTCCGGGCTTTCAAATCGACCTCGCCCTCACCTGCGAATACGAGCGAGGTGGTGGAGGTAGTGAAGTTTCCGGTAGAGAGGATTCCATCTTTGATGTTGAAGTTGCAGAATGCGTTTTTCGCGCGTTCGAATCCGGCGCGGCGGTCACCAAGGACACCTCCAATCAAGGGGCTCAGCGGCCCGAACATGGGCACTGAAAACAACTCGGTTTTTTCGAGTGCGAACAATCCGATGCCGTTCATCGTCTCCACCTTGCCGTCCGTGAGGTCGAATTCGATTCGCCCGGTGAGTTGGCCGCCACCCTTCATTTCGAATCCATAGGTGGAGGTGAGTGCGGGAATGGAAAGGCGGGTCCAGTTCATTTCACCGGTAAGTTTCCCATTGCCGAGGAAATCGAAATGGGCGGCGATCGGGCCGTCAAAGGCATAGAGTTTCAAGTCACCGATGGTCACTCGTTGGTTGCGGATTTTGACGGTTCCGGAGGCCTCTGATAGAGTGAGGTTTTCACCGAGGAACCGGTAGTCCGCCTCGCCTCCGGTTTTGAAGAAAACGTCGAGCGAGGTTCGGCCTTGCGGGGTGACATCCACCACGCCTGAGCCCTTGAGTTCCGGCGGTTCGTGGAAACGGTATTGCTCCAGGGAATCCGCTACTTTTGGAGCGAACAAGCGGACGAGAGGAGCTGCCCAGATGCTACCGGTGACATTTTCCACCAAGACGGTTTTTTCCGACGCGTCGTAGCGGATTCGACCGATTTTCGCAGTTCCTTGTTTCGGGCCGCTGAACGCTTTGCGCAAGGGGTAGTCCTGATAGTTGAAGATCACGGTGCCATCGTAGAAGTCGAGTTCGTGGTGGTTCAGGGAAAACTTGCAATCCGCATGATGGACCGGGACAGCCTTGTAGCTAACGTTTTCCACGCTTCCGGAGCCGGTATAAGCCCAGGATGTGTGATCATTCGCATCGAAGCCTCCCTCGAGTTTTACATGGATGCGGGCATCCTTTTGATCTGTGAAATCGCCGATCACATGCTCCAGCGGTTTGCCGATAAAAAACGGTTTGAAGAGTTGCTCCGGGAGGGTGGAGTCCAAGGCCAAGCGGACAAGCGGCCATTGGATCATGGCTTTGCCGGTCGCTTCGCCATCCGGGCGGCGCAAATTGACGTCCCTTAAAAACAGATCGCCATCCCGCCATGCGAAAGAGCTTTCCACAGTATCGAATTGGACGCCTCGCAGCAGCACGGAATCGCAACGCGCATGGCCCGTCATGTGGAATTTAGGGGTATTGTTTTCGTCCATGTGAAACTCGCCTTCGGCATCGAGCACTTGCCGCCCTCCGATGAGGACATCGGGAAGTGGAGGCACATCAAGCCAGGCCTTGAGAAGTGGTGTGATTTCCAAAGATGAGTGCAGATCGAAGCGGCCATTGCGCTCGCTCAGGTCGTAATCGATGCGGCCCTCCAGAGATCCGCGCGAGTCTTTGGCATGCAGTGAGGTGACGGTGAGGAGGTCTCCGGTGATTTCGGCTGAAGCGGATATTACATCCAGCGTGTGTTGGTTTTTCCCGATCTCGGTGGCTAGCAACGAGAGTTTGGCGACGATGGATGAAGGCACATTCGCATCGCCATCGAGGAAAATCCGCAGATGGGGAGGGGATTCTTTGTCGAAATTCCAATTATTGAGTTCACTGATGATCCGGGCGATCATCAATCGGCGTTTTCCCAGTTGGTCTTCATTGGGTGGCGTTTTTCCTTGTTGCTGGTAACCGATGAGGCGGGCGTTGAGAGTGACCTGGATTCCAGCAATGAATCCGGTGGCGTTGCGGATCTCAATGCGGCGGCCACCTGGGATGAAAACGACGCCATTTGCACGGCTGATATTCAGCACCTCGGCATCGGGTTGGGTGGGATCGAGTGGCAGGATCAGGTCCGCATCGATGAGCTCGATTTTTGTCAGGTGGATGATTCCGCGGGTGAGTTTGGTTTTATCGAAATTCAGAACCACTTTTTCGAGGCTGGAAATCTCGTGATTGAAGAGCGGGTCGGAAAAAACCCGGATTTTCGAAGCGACGACTCCTCGCAGCGGATGGTATCTCAGGCTGCCGATTTTGACATAAGCACCTTGTTTGCTGACTTCCTGCTCGATGGCGTCGCGCCAGGATTCGGGAAGGCCGGTGCGGTTGGCCCACCACAGCGTGCCGATGACCGCCAAAACCGTCGCCGCGATCAGCAGGAAGGCTAGGGAACGGAGGTTCCGGGCGAGGTGGAATCGGTACATGAGGCTGGTTCGGCGCAGGCTAGGACATGCCGTGGCGAAAAGCAACTCAGGGCACAAGGCCGGCCTCGCGGAAGGAATAGTAGGCGGCCCTACCCGGCGAGGGTTTGCCGATAATGACGTGATCGAGGAAATGCACTTGCATCAGGGTGGCCGCCTCGACGAGGCGGCGCGTCACCATTTCATCGGCGCGGCTGGGGCTGGGGTCGCCGGAGGGATGGTTGTGAATCAGGATAAATCCGTGCGCGCCGCGGGTGATGGCAGGGCGGAGAATCTCGCGCGGATGAGCGGTGGACTCGTTAACGCTGCCGACGGAAACCACCGTGGTTCCCACATGGCGGAGGCGGGTGTCCACCACGGCTACGACGACTTGTTCTTGGGTGAGGTGGCGGAGTTGGGGGCCGAAAAACTCATGGATGAGCTCCGGGCTATCGAGTGGAGTGCAGCGGAGTTGCTCACGGGCGACGCGGGTCCCTAGTTCGAAGGCGGCGGCGAGTTTGGAGGCTTTGGCGAGGCCGAGGCCGTGTTCTTTGGCGAGTTCTGAGACGGGCATCCCGCCCAATGCGCCCATGGAGCCGTATTTGTGGATCAGGTTCCGGCCGATGTCGATGGCGCTTTGACCTTTGGTGCCGGTGGATATGAACAAGGCCATCAGTTCGGCATTGT
This sequence comes from uncultured Luteolibacter sp., assembly GCA_964425095.1. Lineage (GTDB taxonomy): Bacteria > Verrucomicrobiota > Verrucomicrobiia > Verrucomicrobiales > Akkermansiaceae > Luteolibacter. The sequence continues at coordinate 2,285 of CAYRLT010000334.1, read as the reverse complement.
CCAGCGCGGCCGGCCCGAGCTGGGCGAGTTTTTCGCGTGGGCGCTGATCATATGGCATGTCCTGAATCCGTGGCGAAGCGGTTCCAGAATCGAACTTGGAGGCGGAGTCTTGGAGGTGATTGGGTGAATTGGTGATCACATGAACAGTATTCTTGAGGAGGAGATGGATGGCAAGCAAATCTGAGATTGCACTCCCGCGCAATCCCGCCTTGAAATGCAGGATTTGGCGTGCATCCTCGCCGCCCTCCCATGGCAGGACCCTCATTTCAAGCACTTCCAGGTTTCCGCGATTTCATTCCTCGTGAATGCGCGGTTCGCAATTATTTGTTTGAGACATGGCGTTCCGTGGCCCGCCGTTGTGGCTACGTCGAATATGAATCGCCGATTTTGGAGGACACCGCGTTGTATTTGAAAAAATCCGGTGGCGAGCTTTCCGCACAGCTTTTCCGCTTCGAAGACCAAGGCGGGCGCGATGTCACGTTGCGGCCTGAGGTAACAGCCTCGCTGGCACGGCTCGTTGCCGAGCATCAACGCCATTTTCCGAAACCGCTCAAGTGGTTCGAGATCGGCCAGTGTTTTCGCTACGAAAAACCGCAAAAGGGTAGGGGACGCGAATTCCACCAGTTCAATGTCGATATCCTCGGCGAGGGCGGACCGGCCGCCGATGCGGAGCTGATCTCCCTGGCGATCGAGACGATGCTCGCTTTTGGCTTCGTGGCCGGGGATTTTGTCGTCCGCGTTTCCGACCGCCATGCATGGATCGACTTCGCCAGCCAACATGGCGTGGCCGAGGAATCGATCCCTGATTTCCTGAATATCGTCGATAAGATCGAACGTGAGAAACCTGAGGTTCTTACGCAAAAACTGGCGGCGTTTTCCCTAACGGCGGAGCAAGTGCGGTCCTTCATCGCTGATCCTACAAACGCCTCGCCCGCCTACCTCGCCATCCGCGAGGATCTCACGGCTCGCGGCCTCGGCGATTTCATCGAGTTGGATCTCTCGATCGTCCGCGGCCTTGCTTATTACACTGGCGTTGTCTTCGAGGTGTTCGATTCCAAAAAGTCGATGCGAGCTGTGGCTGGCGGCGGGCGTTATGATACCTTGATTGCCACGATTTCCGATGGTGCCGTTGATCTTCCGGCCACCGGTTTTGCGATGGGCGACTACGTCATTCGTAACCTGATCGAGGAAACCACCCACGCCGCGATGCAAATGGAAGTATGGCTCCAGCGCAATGCGGCGGCCTGCGATGTGTTTGTCGTCGTGGCCGATGAGACCAAGCGTGCTGAGTCGCTCAAACTCGTCACCGACCTCCGACGTGCCGGTATTTCCGCCGATTTCCCGCTTAATCCAGCGAAAGTCGCCAAACAATTTCAAAGCGCCGAGAAATCCGGAGCCCGCTTCGCCCTCGTGGTCGGCGCCGAGTATCCCGAGCTCAAACTCAAAATCCTCGCCAGCCGTTGCGAAGAATCCGGCCATGCCGAATCCGCCGTCAACTGGCTAACCGACCGCCTCCAACAACCCGACGGCCCGTTGCTTGCTTAAAGAAATTTAACCACAGATTAACAGGATGGACACAGATGGAAGAGATGGGATTCATGTGATGGAAACCGAACCAATTATTGGTTGTGCTTTTGCTGTCCTGAATGCTCTGGGGCATGGGTATCATGAAAAACCTTATGAGGAGGCTCTTGTCGTCGATTTTAGACATCATGAAATTTCTTTCGATCAACAAGCCCGCTACCCGATTCTTTATCGTGATTCCAAAGTTGGAGAATACGTTTCTGATCTTATCGTTTTTGGAAAGGTGGTGGTTGATAGCAAGACCATTGATGGTATCACGGGTCATGAAGTCGGACGTATGTTGAACTACCTACGAGTCACAGGTCTTCAAGTCGGATTAATCCTTAATTTTAAATACGCTAAGCTTCAATTCCGCCGTGTCACACTGACTCCACCATCAGCTCCAAATCTTAATTCTTAATCCAATCTCTTCCATCTGTGTTCATCCCGTCCATTTGTGGTTGAAACTATAATTTTTTACATCATGCGTACCCACCATTGCAACGAACTCCGCGAGTCCCACATCGGCCAATCCGTCACACTCATCGGCTGGGTGAACTCCGCCCGCGATCACGGCGGTGTGATCTTTATCGACCTCCGCGATCGCGAGGGTCTCACACAATGCGTGTTCCATCCTGAAGAAAACCCGGAACTAGCAAAGCTCTCCCACACCTTGCGTGAGGAAGATGTCGTGCAGGTCACCGGCAGCGTTTCGGCCCGCC
>CAYRLT010000333.1:0-5374 GCA_964425095.1 uncultured Luteolibacter sp. | reverse complement strand
GAGAATGTCCGGCGGCTCCGCATCACGCGAGCGGATCACCTCGGCGACGGCGCGGGCGGAGAGGGCGGCGAAGTAGGGGATCTTGAGCAACTCGCCGACGGTCCGCGCCAATTTTGCGTGAATGGTTTGGGTTTCTTCTTGGGTGAATGCCCGCACTTCGAAGCAAGCTGCGCCGGGCGGGTGTTTGGGTTGGTGGAGAGAGCGGATGTTCGCGGCGGGAAAGGTGCGCATTTCCTCGATGATCGGGTGCGCGGTCTTCCAGAGTGCCGCGGCGCTGCCGGATGAGTTGGTGGTTTCTCCCCAGTCGTGGCGCGGTTCTGGATCGGTGGAATCCAGCTCGGCGATGAGCTTGTCGATCCCGATCGCGTCGAAGAGCGAATGCGGCCAAAGCAGGATGATCGTGTGGTTTTCGCCCTGCGTCAGGAGATGGATTTCGAGATTTGGGCCGGGGCGGAAGATGTCGATGGAGTCTGAATTCAGGATGCGTTTGACGATGTCCGCAGTATTTCCGGTTTCATGGATCACCACGGGAACTGCGGCGGGCGGGTCGGTCAGCCACCCGGCTTCGAAGGTGACGGGCGAACGCCGCACACGGGCGTGAAGCAATGCATGCCTGCGTCCGAGTGCGTCCGCAGCTTTGCGGAGGGCATCGGGATCCAACTTGCCGGCGAGTTGGATGACCGTGGCGGCGAGATGCGGGCCCTGACCAGAGCGCCGCATGAGCGACTCGAGGCCGAGCAGGAAGGCATCGCTGGAAGTGGCGCGTAGCAAAACAGAGTCAGCGTTTTGAGGTGATGAGGTCGGCGATTTTCGTGGCCGTGCGGAAGTTTTCCCGCGAGAGGTCGGCGGGTTCGAGGTTGATTTGAAAATGTTCTTCGATGTGCAGGAGGAGTTGCATGATGGCCATCGAGTCGAGGCCGGCCTCGAAGAGGTCGCTGTCCGGCGTCAGTGGCACGGGAGAGCCGAGGATTTCATCCTGAATGATCTGGAGTAGTTTTGGGGCCATCGGTTTTGAGGATCAGGTGAAAAGGTTGAGGCCGGATTGATGGCCGAGGTCGTAGCAGGTGGAGGCGAGGCGGCTCGATAAAAACCCGGGAAACGGGGTGGTGGTGGTGATTTCGATGAGCCGCTTGCCTTTGATGACGGTGAGACCGGCCCGCAGGCGGTTGAGTTCGTTGGAAGCGGCGTGGTGGGACATGCTGATGACGTTGGCGACCGTTTCCCAATTCACCGTCGGCTGGCTGCCCTTCACATGGCAGATGCGATGGAGGAGGATGGTGTCGATGTTGGGGTCGTCGATGAAGTGTTCGTAGGGAAACTCGGCAGCGATTCCGCCGTCGAGGTATCGTTGGCCGCCGAATTCCTGAATGGTGAACAGGGCGGGCACGGCACAGGACGCCATGACGGTTTCCGCGAGCGGGCCGTCCCGACGGATTTCGCAAGAAACGGAAATCAAGTTGGTGACGGCGATGTCGAGTGAGAGGTCGCGGAGATCAAGATCGCCCAGTTGCTTGCGCAAGTAGACGATGGCATTTTTCCCGGAAAAGATACCGGTGGACCAGAATGAAGTGGCCACGCCGGGTAGTCGCCACACGCAGCCGAGGTCGAAGAACGAGCGGTGGAGTTTGGGATTGAGGGTGGCGGACCGCAGAGCCTCGCCGCGCATGCCGCAAGCATAGAAGGCTCCGGCGAGGGCTCCGCCGGATGATCCCGCGATGCGGGCCGGCGCGAAACCGTGGGAATCCAGGCCGTTGAGAAATCCCGCGTGCGCATACACTCCGAGGAAGGATGAGCCGAGGACCACGGCGGTGCGCGCGGGGTCTGGCAGGATATTGGAGCTCTCAGTCATCGGGTTGCGCAGAGACTCTGCGATGCTTCCGGTTTGTATTGCAAGAATGGGGTGCCCGCGCCGGATCGGTTTCAAGCCTGTTGTGGAGCGCGGGCATGAGCGGCAGCGGCACGGCCGGCGGCCTGCCCGGTTGCAAAGCAGGTGCCCATGACGCGGATCGAGGCGAGTGCTTCGTGGGTGGCGGAAATGCAGCGGCCCGCGAAAAAGACGCCATCGATCTCGGCGCTGGTGAGCGAGCGCAGCGGGATCGAGGCTGGGAGAGGGTGATCGAAGAAGCGCAGCTTGGGCCCGCGGGTGGTCTCGCGCAACTCGATGGGCCAGGTTGCGTAGGCGGCGGTATCGGGGAATTTCCGGCAGGAAACGAGATCTTCGGCGGTGAGTGTGTATTGGCCATTCCAGCGATAGGTTTCGCGAATGCCGGGCAGACTTGCGGGGAGCGGAGCCGATGCGGAGGCGTATTCGGGAAACTTTTTGCGCAGGAAGTCGGTGAAGGGTTCTGCGAATGCGAGACCCGTCGCCATGAGTTCTGCGGGCGGGGCGGGATCGAGGTCGGTGGTGAAATAAATTTCCCCGGGGGTGGTGGATGGACGGCCGGCGGTGCCGAGCGCGATCTGCGGGAGGGATTCGGCGGCGACCGCGCGGACGATTTCCAAGGCGAGGCGCATGCGGAATGTTTCCTCCATGGCGGCGGGGGCCACGCCCTGCAGTGAGAAGATGAAGGCGGAGCGTTGGTTTTTCTCCGGCGCGACGGATAGCCGGGCGATTCCGAGCAAATCCGCGACCACGGCATCTGCGGAGGCATCCACAAGGGCGCGGCAGTGGATGCTTCCCGCGTCCGTTCCCACAATGAAGGATTTCCCGGGTCCCGGAGTGATGGAGTTGCAGGTGGTTCTGAAGCGGACATCGAGGAATTTTTCCGCAGCCGTGAGATCGCGGGCGATTTCCGCGAAGGCGGCGGGATCCTGCGGCAGGACATAGACTTTACCCATCTTGACGGGGCCCACGCCGGTGCGGGAGCGCATGAGTTTTTCAATCTCGGCAGGCAGGCCGGGATTGGCAATCTCGGGCGGGCGAGAGACATCCGGGTGATAGAGGCCGCAGAAAGTATGCACTTTGGCGAGTGCGCCCATCCCGCCAAGCGTGTCGGTGCGTTCGATGAGGATGACACGTGCGCCTGCGCGAGCCGCAGCAACGGCGGCGCAGAGTCCCGCGCTACCGCCGCCGATGACGACGACATCGGCTGTGATGACGTGGTCCATTTAGGGCAAACTTGCTTTTTCCCGAACCAGGTTGGCGATGTTGGCCAGAGTGGAAAAGTTCTTCCGGTCGAGGTCCGCCGGACTGATGTTGATAGAAAATTCTTTTTCTAGCAGGACAATGAGTTGCATCAGCGCCAAAGAGTCGAGTCCCTCGGCGAGCAGGTCGGTGTCCGCGGTGACGGATTGGTGAAGCGGGAAAAGCCCTTCATCAATGAGGCTGTGGATCCGTTGGGTGAGATCGGTGGTCATGGTGTGTCTTTGCCCGAGGTGCGGGAGGTGATGATCGCCAATCCGCCGACGAGACTCCAGAAGAGGGTGAAAAGGAAGCCGATGAGCGAGGCGGTGACCGCTATGCCGGTGGGGACGCCAGTGAGTTTTCCTAAGAGAAACTCGAAGGCGCGTTCCCGCACACCGAGGCCGGATATCGATATCGGCAGGGCCGTGGCAACATCGACAATGGGCATCACTGACATGATGGTCGCCGCCTCGACGGGCTGATCAAGCGCCCGGAGGGCGACGAAGAACGTTAGGTAGAAACTGGCGGAAAGGACGAAGGAGGCGAGCAACCCGAGGCCGACGTAGCGCCATCCGGTGCGGTAGAGATCGATGGCGGATGAGATTGATACTACCCAGCGGTTGTTAGTGATGGAGGGTATGCGTTTGCGTCCCCAAGAAAGCATAGCGGGACTGCACGAGAACAAGCTGAGGATGATGCCGAAGATGCCGCCCGCCTTGAACCATGTGGCTGCGACGAAGATCCCCATGCCGATTTTGTCCCCGAGGTGTTCCGTGATTCCGAAGCACCAGGTGGCGACGAGGAAGATGACGCCGCTCGACACAAAGCCGATCACGTGATCGACCATCACCGACATCGTTATGCCGACTTTTCTATCAGGCACGCGGCGGATGAGAAGGACGATCCTGATGGCGTCCCCGGCGGTGGCACCTAACGAAGCGATGTTGAAAAACGCACCGTAAAGCATGAGGCGCACGACATAGCAAAATGGCACGCTGATCGACTGCGCGCGTAGTAGAAAATACCAGCGCAAGGAATTGGCGAGCAATGATACAAAGGCGAAAGCGATTCCCGCCGCGACCCAATACGGCGAGCGCAGTGCGAGCATGAAATTTTCACCGAGCGCATGTTGATCCTCCGCGCGGGAAATCGCCCACCAGAGAAAGATTACGGTGCCGGCGAGCTTGAGTGTGAAAAGCCCCAGAGCCTTGGCGTGCCGCTTGTTCATCGGATGGGCAAGGCGGGAGGGACTCAGGCGCTTTTGAAAGCAATCACGGCATCCGCAATGGTCTTGACGGAATGAAGCATGCCCTTAGCGGCCTCCGGATCGGTGACCTTCAGACCAAAGCGTTTCTCGATGGCCACGACGAGTTGGAGGGCATCCACGGAGTCCAGACCAAGGCTGTTCGCTCCCATCAGCGGGGTTTCGTCGCCGATTTCGCTGATTTCAAAATCGAGCATCAGCTCATCGACGAGAATCCCTTTGATCTCTTCGTGAAGAATGGAAGGTTCGGTCATTTGATTTCGATCTTGTGATGGAGCGGGCCTAAAGAATTCCGCCGTCGATTTTCAATACGGCCCCGGTCATATAGGCCGCATCTTGCCCCGCAAGGAAAAAAACCGCCGCCGCGACCTCCTTCGGTTGTCCGAAGCGTCGCATAGGAATCGCATTTTTACGTGCTTTTTTTTCCTCCGGGCTGCCGCCTTCGGTGGCGGACGTCTCGATGTATCCGGGGCAGACGGCATTGACGGTGATGCCCATCCGAGCGACTTCCTTGGCGAGGCTGGCGGTCAGGGCGACAACCCCCGCTTTCGCTGCGGCGTAGTTTGTCTGCCCGGCTGGAGAGAGCAGGGCGCTGAGAGAGGAGACATTGACGATGCGCCCGAAGCGTTCCCCCATCATCCCGCGCAGCACGGCCCGGGAACCGAGGAACGTTGAGGTGAGATTGGAATCAATCACGCTGAACCATGCGTCGTCGGGCATGGTCGCCATGAGGTGGTCATCGTGGTGGCCGGCGTTGTTGTCGAGCACGGTGATGATGCGACCCTCGCCGTTGACATGGTCGATGGCGGCTTCCCATGCCGTGCGATCGGTGACATCGAGCGACAGAACACCGCATCTTCCAGGAAACTCCGCGACTAGCGCATCGGCCTCGCCGCGTCCGGAGCGGATGCCCAGATAGACGAAGCGGGATTCATCATGCTTCAGAAAGTAGCGGGCGGTGGCGTTGCCGATGCCTCCATTGGCAC
>CAYRLT010000332.1:0-2709 GCA_964425095.1 uncultured Luteolibacter sp. | reverse complement strand
CAGTAGCGGCTTCTCCCCGTGACAATTGCTTTGCGTATCTGGCCATGCGGGAAGCTTCCCTCCCTGCGGCCAACTGGTAAATCAAAAAATCTCTTAAGTGGCCAGTATTGGGCGGTCCGGCGAATGGAAGGAGGACGCGGGTGACCATAAAAATGCTTGAAAATCAACTCATGGCCAATCGTTCATACCACATTCTCGCGGACCGCCCGGAGGATCGGTCCCTGCCTTCAGCAATATTAAGACAGCCTCTAAGCCTTCCCTCTGTGCCTCTGCGGTATTAAAAAAACTTCATTCACCAACAGCCTCCGAATCACGCGTGACCGCTCAAATAGCGCTCAGCTTCCAAAGCAGCCGCACATCCTTGGCCGGCTGCCGTGATCGCCTGACGGTAGTAATGGTCCGCCACATCCCCTGCCGCGAACAAGCCCGGTGTCTTGGTCGATGTCCGTCCCGGGGTTTGCAAAATATAACCGTTTTCATCGAGATCCACCAGGCCACCCAGAAAACTACTGTTAGGCACGTGGCCGATCGCGACAAACACGCAAGCGACTTCCAATTCGGATTCATCGCCATTCACAAGGTTCTTCAATTTCACCGCGCGCATCTCACCTTTTTCGTCGGTCAAATATTCGCTCACCGTCGAGTTCCAAACCGGATCGATCTTCGGATTCGCCAACACCCGATCCGCCATGATCTTGGAGGCCCGCAGCTCATCCCGGCGGTGAATCAGATAAACCTTGCTCGCAAAACGAGTTAGAAAATCCGCTTCCTCGCAAGCACTGTCGCCACCGCCGATCACACACACCGGAACATCGCGGTAAAATGCCCCATCGCATGTCGCGCATGACGTCAGGCCATGCCCAATGAGCTTTTGCTCGCCCGGCAACCCCAAATGCCGCGGTGCCGCACCCGTGGCGATAATCACGGTTTTCGCCTCAAAAGACTCCTCGCCCGCTTTCAGCAAAAACGATCCATCGTCCCGACGCTCGATCGACTCAACACTCGCCCACGCAGTCCGCGACCCAAATTTCTCCGCTTGAGCCTGCATCCGCATCATCAACTCGGGCCCCATGATCCCGTCCGGGTGACCCGGAAAATTTTCAACTTCAGTCGTCGTCGTCAATTGACCGCCCGGCTGCGTGCCGGAAAGAATCAGCGGTGTTAGATTCGCGCGGCCAGTGTAAATTGCAGCGGTGTATCCCGCGCAACCGGTTCCAATGATAATGACGTTTTCCATAAAAATATTCGAGTGACTAGGCCCGAAGTATTCCGGTTCCGCCCCCGGTGAGTCAACCACCGCGTCGTGATAAACCCAAATCCGAAACAACCAAGTGCGACAATCGCTTGCACCGCGACCGGATTCCATGAGACTACCGCCGCCATGAATCCCGAATCCATCCGCGAAGCCCTCCGCCAAGTCCGTTATCCCGGTTTCTCGCGGGACATCATCTCCTTCGGCCTCGTCAAGGATGTGATCTGCGATCCCGGACTCACCACGGTCCGCATCGAAGTCCAAACCCGTGACCCGCAAATCCCGGAAAAAATCTTCCAAGATTGCCACGCCATCCTCGACTCACTGCCGGACATCGGCTCCGTAAAAATCGAAATCAGCGTCAAAGACGCCCCAGCCGCCGCGGGCCTCGCCGGAACCGTCGGAAAATCCTCCATCCCCGGTGTGAAACGCATCATCGCCGTCGCATCCGGTAAAGGCGGCGTCGGAAAATCCACCATCGCCTCAAATCTAGCCGTTGCACTCGCCGCCAGCGGAGCCAGTGTCGGCCTCTGCGATTGCGACCTCTACGGCCCGTCCATGGCCCAAATGTTCGGCGTCAACGAGCGCCCACATGCCAACGAACAAGACGAAATCATCCCGCTCGAAGCCCACGGCATCAAGCTGATGTCCATGAGTTTCCTGCTGGAGGACCGCTCGCCCGTCATCGTACGCGGCCCCATGGCCACCCGCTACACCCAACAATTCCTCCGCCAAGTCGCATGGGGAAATCTCGACTACCTCATTCTCGATCTCCCACCCGGCACCGGTGACATCCAACTCACGATCGTCCAAACCGTCAGCGTGGACGGAGTCATCATCGTCACCACCCCGCAGGAAGTCGCCCTCATCGATGCGCGCAAAGCGGTCTCGATGTTTGCCAAAGTCAACGTCCCCATCCTAGGAATCGTTGAAAACATGGCTTGGTTCGAATGCGATGCCGGAAAGAAATACTTCATCTTCGGTGAAGGCGGCGGCGTCCGCGAAGCGGAAACCCTCAATGTCCCGCTGTTAGGAAGAATCCCCATCGACATGGCAACCCGCCAACGAGGCGACGCAGGTACCCCCACAGCCCTGCTGACATCATCGGAAAACGGCGTTGCAGCCGCCTTTCATCAACTGGCAGCACAAACCAAAGCCGCGGTCCCCCTGGCTACAGCCCAATGCCTTTAAGGATTCGGCCCAAGCGGTGCAAATGAGACAGCGAATCTCCTCAAGGAGCGGCGGAACGTGTCCGCCGATGCCCATGAAAAGCCAATGACGTGAGCGAAGCTCCTCCCATGGACGCTTCATGGTCAGGGCGATCATGCATCGCCCCTCCGGAGCGGCGGAACGTGTCCGCCGATGCCCATGAAAAGCCAATGGCGTGAGCGAAACGCTTCCCATGGACGCTTCATGGTCTGGGCGATCATGCATCGCCCCTCCGGAGCGGCGGAACG
>CAYRLT010000331.1:0-30406 GCA_964425095.1 uncultured Luteolibacter sp. | reverse complement strand
GCACTCAGTCTCTCAGGCTCTCAGGCTCTCAGGCTCTCAGGCTCTCAGGCTCTCAGGCTCTCAGTCTCTCAGGCTCTCAGGCTCTCAGGCTCTCAGGCTCTCAGGCTCTCAGGCTCTCAGGCTCTCAGCCTCTCATTATGTCAAACCCTCAAAAAGCAAGCCTGAAAGCATTGCTTTTTTCAGGTGCCGGTATTGTCCCCACGGTTGGAAGCCGTGGCATCAGTGATAATGGTTTATTTGTAAGCCTCGATCGCCTTGTCCAATTTGTCGCAAGCCTCTTTTGCGGCATCGTTCGACATAATCAAAAGCGTTCCGGATGATTGCCTTAATTCCAGACTCCCTTCCGTTGGGTAACGAAGAGCGGTCGAAATCAGCTCCCGCGTTTTCTCGTGGGCGTTTCTTGCCAGTTTGCCAAGATTGGCCGCGTCATCTCTTATTTCTTTTTCTTTTTCCAGCTCCGCCAAAAGCTGAACGACGCGTTTTTCTAGTTGCTCGCTTCTGGCTTCAGCGGCGGAAAGTCTGTCTTCAAGATCTTGTTTTTCCCCCGCCCAACTTCCTTCACCACAGCCGAGCAATGTTGCCGCAATGCCGATTGCCACTATTGTTTGTAGGTATCTCATGCGTTTCTCCTACGCTTCAGAATCTTGCAATGAAAGCCAGAAATCATGCTTGCGGCGACACTAGTAAATATTTTTGGAGGCAGCTACGTGTCAGTTTTTTAGCTTTCGTCAAAATACCTTACTCCCATAAGGACTATTCCACCATTTGTAATGATCAGGTCAACGGTTCGAGTCCGTTAGCCGGCTCCAGTTTTTCACTTGCCCCATGTGGGGCTGCCCGGCGCGCACGGCCAGCTGACGTGGCTCTGCCCTCCATGTTGGATCAGAACGTTGGAATTCAAGCAGTTTTTTCTCGGCGGAAGACCGGGTTTCTGTTATGGATGGATCGTGTCTTTGCATGAGTCAGTTGCGGCGTTTTCTTCCTGTCCGGTTCCCATCGCACACAAGACTGTGATCACGATGGGTCATGGCGGGGGCGGGCGGCTCACGCAGGATTTGATCAACCGGATCTTCCGACCCGGGTTCGCCAATGCGGCGCTTGAGGCGCAGCACGATGGGGCCATGCTGGAATTTCCGGGCGGCGGGCGATTGGCCTTCACGACAGATTCGCATGTGGTGAGTCCCTTGTTTTTTCCAGGAGGGGATATCGGGAAAATAGCCGTCAACGGGACGGTCAACGATCTCAGTATGTGTGGCGCGCGGCCTTTGTGGTTGAGCGCCGGGTTTATTCTGGAGGAGGGGTTTGAGTTGGCGATCTTGGAAAAAATCGTCGCCTCGATGCGGGAGGCGGCGGAGGCCGCTGGAGTTTCCATCGTGACGGGTGATACGAAAGTGGTGGAACGCGGTAAGGGCGATGGGCTTTATGTGACGACTTCCGGTGTTGGGGTGATCGAGACTCCTTTGACGATTGCTCCGACGAGTATGCGTGCGGGTGACGCGGTCATTCTCAGCGGCGATGTCGGACGTCATGGCATGGCGATCATGGCGACGAGGGCGGGCCTTTCCTTTGAGAGTGAAATTGAGAGCGACTGCGCCCCGCTGGTGGCCGCAGTGATGGGTTTGCTAGATGCGGGATTGGAAGTGCATTGTTTGCGCGATCTGACACGCGGCGGGCTGGCGACTTCGCTCGTTGAGCTGGCGGAGGCATCCGGATTGGCGATTGCGATTGATGCGGCCAAGGTGCCGGTCATCGAGCCGGTGGTCGGCGCTTGCGAGATTTTGGGATTGGATCCTTTCTATGTGGCGAACGAAGGTCGCTTTGTGTGCGTGCTGCCTGAAGCGCAGGCGGCGCAGGCGATTGAAATCATCGGACGCTTGGCACCTGGCGGGCCACCAGTGGTGATCGGGATGGTGAAAACGGAAACTGCCGGGCGGGTCACCCAGCGCAGTGTGATCGGCTCCGCGCGGATCGTGGACCGCCTGAGCGGCGAGCAATTGCCGAGGATTTGTTAGAAAGTTGGTTGTTTTGTGTGTTTATGAAGTCAGAATTCTTAATTTCAAACCGTCCTTTTCGAAGTTCTTGAAGTCCCGGTCAAGCGTGACGAACTCCGCTTCATGGAGGATGGCGAAGGCGGCGAGGTAAGCGTCCATCCAGACTTTGGGAGAGGAGGATGGCAATCCGGCGAGGCGGTGCCAGAGGGGTTCCAAGACCGGAGTTTCGGAAAGCAGGTGGATCTTGGGCAGTTTTGCTAGCGATGCGATCAGGCTCACCGCGCCTTGATTGGTAAAACCCTCTGCACCGTAAGTCCGGAGCAGGACCGGGGTGGTGGCGAGACGGAGAAAGTTTTGTTGGGTGGCTCGGCAGAAAAACGCAGGGCTTGCTGCGGTCGTCGCGGCGAAGACCTCCTTCGCGAGAGAGTGATGCGGGTGGGACGAAAAGGTGAGTGCGAGCCACACGTTGGAATCAAAGAGAAAGTCCAAGACGTTGGAGGTCCTCCCGGTGAAGGGTTTCCTGCTCAAGCGCGAGCATATCGTCGGCCGTCATCCGGCTAACCGGGGCGTCTGCGGCACAATGGACCACCGGCAGTCCATTGGATTGAATCTCGATCCGTGGTTTGCTGGGCGGTGCCTTTTTCATCGATCCTTGGTCTGCAAGTCCGCGTTTCAGCAAGTCGGCTGCAACGTCCTTGAGTTTGCGCCCCTCATGCACGGCCCTAAGTTTCACCGCCCGCACGAGATCGGCAGGGAGATCAAAGGTGGCTTTCATTCAAGAAACTTGCTGGTTTTCTGGTTTCCTGTCAAATAACAGGATTCGCCAAATGCAATCAGCGGTCCCTGCCATGTTCGTGACAGCCTCTCATGCGCTCCGGCTGCGATAGCGGTAATAAGCGGCACAGGCGCCTTCGCTGGATACCATGGGTGCGCCGAGCGGATGCTCGGGTTGGCAGCGGATGCCGAATGCCGGACAATCGTGCGGTTTTTTGACTCCGCGCATGATTTCGCCGCTGATGCATTCCGTGATGTCGTTAGAACCTGAAGATTTTAGAGAGAATCGGATATTCGCGTCATAGTCGGCATAGATCGGCCTGACTTCGAGCCCGCTATCAGCGATCACACCGATGCCGCGCCAATCACGGTCGGTGATGGAAAACACCTGCTCGACGATCCGGCGGGCATGGAGGTTTCCTTCAGGTTTTACGGCGCGCGCATAGGCGTTTTCGACTTCGGCTCGTCCGTCTTCGAGTTGTTTGACGCAGAGGTGAATTCCTTCGAGAATGTCTACGGGTTCGAAGCCGGTGATGATGATCGGGGCGGCGAATTCGCGTGCGATCGGGCCGTATTCATCCAGGCCCATGATGGTGCACACATGGCCTGCAGCAAGGAATCCGCGCACCCGGTTGTCCTCTGCGCCGAGGATGGCGCGCATCGCCGGAGGCACCAGCACGTGTGATGTTAGAATAGAAAAATTTTTTACGCCACCGTGATCGGCGCGCAGCACAGCCATGGCGTTGGCGGGGGCGGTCGTTTCAAATCCAACGGCGAAGAAAACGACGGGTTTTGTCGGGTTTTCCTGCGCAATAGTGACTGCATCGAGCGGGGAATACACGATGCGCACATCGCCGCCGCGGGCTTTCGCGGTGAGTAGGTCGATGGTGTTGCCCAGGACACGCAGCATGTCGCCGAATGAGCACAGGATCGCGCCGTGTGATAGAGCGAGTTCCACCGCTTGGTCGATCAATTCGGCACTCGTGACGCAGACCGGACAGCCAGGTCCGTGGACCAGCGTGATGTTTTCCGGCAGCAATTCATCGAGGCCGTATTTGACGATGGCGTGTGTCTGGCCGCCGCAGATTTCCATGATCGTCCACGGGCGCGTGGTGATGCGGTGGATGGCGGCCGCGAGTTTGTGGACCAGCGCGGCGTCGCGGTATTCATCGACGTATTTCATGGGGTGTCCGGGTGGGTCGGTTCCAATCCATCGAGTTCGCCCATTTGTCTCAAATAGGAGAACGTTTCCTCGGCCTCTTTTTCGTCAACGATGCTGATGGCCACTCCGACATGGACTAACACGTAATCGCCGGGTTTTGCCTCGGGCGCGCAGGTGAGGCTAACGTTTTTGATGACGCCGGCAAAACTCACGCGAGCGCTCCGTAATAGCGGGTCGTCGCCTTGGATATCGATTACTTTTCCGGGGACAGCGAGGCACATGGCAGTGTAGGGGTTGTGGTTTTTGGAATGACTGGTGAAACGGCGGCGACAGGCGATGTGACAGATGTTAGATTCCGCAATGCGCCGAGTGCTTGGCCTGCGGCGATCGCGCCATCGCCAGGCGGGAGATCGCGTGGTGCGAGCACGGTGAAACCTGCGTTGATCAACCGGGTTTCCGCGAAGTGGCGGAGCAAGGCGTTTTGGAAACATCCGCCGGAAAGAACGACGGTTTTGACACCTGCGAGAGTGGCGGTTTTTAACATGGCCTCGACTAGGCCGCGGTGAAATGCGGCGGCAAGCTTGCTGACATCGCGCGGTGGTCTATCTAGTAAGGGAGTTAGCGCGGGGCGCCAGTCGATTTCCCAGTTTGCTCTGTCGGTGGTTGGGTTTATGCCAAATGGCAACGCGTATCCATCCACTGTGGCGCCGAGCGCGGCGATTTCCACCGTCATCGGCAATTGCCCTTCATATGAGTTGCGAGTTCCCAAGTCTAGCAACACAGCGAAGGCATCAAACAGGCGTCCGGCACTGGTGCAGACGGGTGAGTTCAAGCCTTGGCGCAGCATGGTTTGCAGATTGGACGATTCATGTTTGGTGAAGCCTAAACGAGCGGCGACCGCTCCCGAATCCGGCCCATCACAAAGATCCGCAAGGGCGACAGCAACCCGCCGCGCATCGCGCACGGCGGCTTCGCCACCTGGCAATCGGAATGGGCGAAGCCGTGCGAAGCGCGAGGCCTGGCCGCTTTGCAATAAGATGCATTCTCCACCCCACACGGTCCCGTCTTCGCCGTAACCGGTGCCGTCCCAAGCGAATCCGAGCACGCCGTCGGCTGGGTGATCATGTTCTAGCAACACCGCCAGCACGTGGGCGAGATGATGTTGGACGGCGATGATGGGCAGGCCGGAATCGATCGCGAATCGCGTGGAATGGTAATCGGGGTGTTTGTCGCAAACGATGGCCGTCGCCTTGACCGCGAGTAGCGCGGTCAGAGTGTGGATGGTGTGGGCGAATACCCGGTGGGTGGCGGCCCCCCCGAGATCACCGATGTGTGGACTTAAAACGAGTCTGCGATCGCTGGCGACCGCGACCGTGTTTTTCATGTGCGCCCCCACGCAAATCAGCGGTTGAGGCAATGCGGCGGGCAAGGTCAGGGAGGCCGGGGCATAACCGCGCGCACGGCGCAGAAAGATCGCCGTGCCACCCGGAGTGAAACGCACGATCGAATCATCCACTGGTTTGGCAATGATTCGGTTGTGGCCGAGAAAATAATCCGCGATTCCGGCTAGCCGTTGTCGCGCTTCATCATCATCGGTGCAGAGCGGTTCGTCGGAGAGGTTGGCGCTGGTCGCCACCAGCGGGCGATTTACATGATCTAGCAAGAGTAAATGCAGTGGAGCGGATGGTAGGAGTGCTCCTAACCACGGGTTGTTCGGGGCTATGCCGGTAGCCAATTCGGTTTGTGGCTTTTTGGTTACGAGCACGATCGGACATTGCGGGGAACATAACAGGTTTTCCGCATCTTTGGAAACCACTGCTGATTTCCGCAACATCGCCAGATCACGAAACATCACGGCGAAAGGTTTTTTCTCGCGGTGTTTTCTCTGGCGAAGGTTGGCAACTGCTGTTTCGCTAGTTGCATCGGACATCAGATGGAATCCGCCCACCCCTTTGACTGCCACGATATTTCCGGTAGTTAGATGTGTGGCAGTCCGCGCCAATGCGGCTGGACCCTCTTCCAATACATTTCCGTTGCCATCGGTCAGTTGCAATTGAGGGCCGCAAACCGGGCAGGCGTTTGGCTCGGCGTGAAAGCGGCGGTTTTGTGGATCGGTATACTCACGTTGGCACGCAGGACACATCGTGAAAACGGCCATGGTGGTTTGTGGCCGATCATAGGGCAATCGCTCGATGATGGTGTAGCGTGGTCCGCACTGGGTGCAGTTGATAAATGCATACTGGTGGCGGCGGTCGGAGGGATCGTTCAATTCACGTCGGCACTCGTCGCAAGGGTCGAGATCCACGGGAGCGTCGGTGGTGATTTCACCGAGGCCGGACTTGCTTTCGAGGATGGAAAATCCGGGGTCGTTCGTAGGGTCGGGCGGAAATGCATCGAGCCATTCCAGGTCCGTGATCCGCGCAGCCGGCGGTGCTTGGCGAAGCAATTGGTCTGCGAATTCGTTAAGCTGGGCGGGCGTGCCCCGCACCCGTGCTAGGACGCCTTGTGCGTCATTGATCACCCAGCCGCGGATTCCGATGCCAGTGGCAAGGCGCAATACGAATGGACGGAATCCAACGCCCTGAACGGTGCCGTGAACGCGCAGCATGCGATCGAGAGTTTTCGGCTCGGATTTCATGATGCCGGTTTTGCGGTGGGGCTCGCTTCCGTCAGGCTCGCTTCCGTCAGTGATGAGAGATGTGTGTTGAGGAAGTCATACCATTCGCTCATGCCCTCGCCACTGCGTGCCGAGAGTTGAATCAACCGTGCTTGCGGTGCCATGCGGCGGATGTTTTCCACGGCGGCGGCCCGGTTAAATCCGAGAATCTCCGCCACGTCAATTTTCGTTAGAACGACCAGATCGGCTGATTTGAATGCGGGAGGGTATTTCAAGGGTTTGTCCTCGCCTTCGGTGGCGGAAAGCAGGACGACCCTAAGAGTTTCACCCAGATCAAATGCGGCCGGACAGACAAGATTGCCGACGTTTTCGATGAACATCACGCGCACTCCGTCGAGTGCGATCGAGTTGAGTCCGCGGGCGATCATCTCCGCATCGAGATGGCAGGCGGTGCCGGTGGTGATTTGTGCCACCGGCACATGGGGCCGGTGCAGACGCTGGGCATCAAGATCGGTTTCCATATCACCAACGAGCACCGCGCAGCGTTCGTCATAGCCGAATTCATCGACGGTGCGGGAGAGCAGTGTGGTCTTGCCGGATCCGGGAGACGAAAGAAGATTCAAGGCTAACATCCGTTGCCGGGTGAAGAGCGCACGGTTGTCTCTCGCGATGTCGTCATTTTTCGCGAGGAGTGAGGTATGAATTTCGATAGTCTGCGTGGCATCCGGCTCGCGTGCCTTGAGCAAGCGGGGAGCGATGACGCTGAGGACTTTCACCCCAAAGGGCACGGAGTGGTTGCAGCCGCATTCGATGCACATGGGATCAACTCATTTCTATGCGGCTGAGTTCGAGTTCGCGCCCGCGCCTGATCTCGCCGCAGAGATCGCCACAGGTAGGGCAGGTGAAAATAAAGCCGCCAGTTTCGACAGAAAACTCTTGGTTGCAGTTGATACAATACACTGCGACGGGCACGGATTCTATCTCAAAAATGGCTCCCTCCGCAGTTGTGCCGCGGGAGATGACGTCGAAAGCGAAGCGCAGTGATTCGGGCTCCACTCCAGCCAATGCGCCGATACGCAAGACGACGCGGCTCACCCGCCGGGCCTTGTTTTCCTCGGCATGGCACCGCACCAGCGCGAGCGCCGATTCCATGATGCCCATTTCATGCATGATGAAATCCATAAGCATACGTCTCGGTGCAAGTCGAGTTTAGGCTGGAGTTTGAGCAATATATGCGGAGTGTGTGATGGGATATGACTGGAGAAGTTTTGAATCTTCCTCTATATTGCAAGACTCCAGAAAAGCTCATTGGCAACCCCTAGCCGCCACCAGGCATTGTGTTTATGAAAACCATGGCTGAATCAACCACCCCGGATGCGCAGGATCGCTCGACCGTTTACGAGCAAATCATTTCCAGAGGCGTTCCCCGTCGAGAGTTTCTCAAATTCTGTGCTTGGATGGCCGCGTGCATCGGCCTCGGCCCGGAAGGTGTCGCCCAAGTGGCGCAAGCGTTAGAAACCAAGCGCCGCTTGCCGGTAGTCTGGATGCATTTCCAAGAATGTACCTGTTGCAGCGAGTCGTTTCTCCGCTCGTCGCACCCGATAGTCGCGGACATCCTGTTGGATAAGCTATCGCTTGATTATACCGAAACCCTAATGGCCGCATCCGGCCACCAGGCGGAAGCTTGTCTGCATGATACGATTCAGAAATACAAAGGTGAATACGTGCTTTGCATTGAAGGCTCGGTGCCGCTCGGTGACGATGGTGTTTACTGTTGTATCGGCGGAAAATCGGCGATGCAGATTGTGGAGGAGGTGGCGGCGGATGCGAAAGCGATCATTGCGTGGGGGAATTGCGCCAGCGCCGGTTGTGTGCAGGCGGCGAAGCCGAACCCGACACAGGCCACGCCGATTCACAAGATCATCTCGGGAAAACCGATCATCAATGTGCAGGGTTGCCCGCCGATTGCGGAGGTGATGGCCGGGGTGTTGGTCCACATGCTGACATTCGACCGCATTCCACAACTCGATGCGCTGGGCCGGCCGAAGGCGTTCTATTCGCGGCGGGTTCATGATACTTGCTATCGTCGCCCGAATTACGATGCGGGATTGTTTGTCGAGTCATTTGATGACGAGAACGCGCGCAAAGGATACTGCCTTTACAAGATGGGTTGCCGTGGGCCGAGCACTTATAACTCCTGCGGAACGATCCGTTGGAATGGCGGCGTGAGTTTTCCGATCCAGTCGGGTCACGGTTGTATCGGTTGTTCGGAGGCCAATTTCTGGGACAACGGCCCGTTCTATCAACGCTTACCGAATTTCCCGGGTTTCGGGATCGAATCGACTGCCGACCAAGTGGGAGTGGCCGTGGTGGGAGCTGCCGCCGCAGGTGCTGCCGTTCATGCCGTGATGACCAACGTCCGCAAACGCCGCGGGATTGGTGAACAACCCGGTGAAAACATCGAGAATGCCGAAGCGACCGCCCCCCCCGAACAGAAATCCTGACCCCCAGAAGCCATGAGTGAGAGAATCGTAGTGGATCCCGTCACCCGCATTGAAGGTCACTTGCGTATTGAGGCCGAGGTGAAGGATGGGAAAATTGTTGATGCCTGGAGCGCTGGAACCATGGTGCGCGGAATTGAGATTATTCTCAAGGGCCGCGATCCTCGTGATGCTTGGGCATTTGCTGAACGCGTGTGCGGCGTCTGTACGACGGTGCATGCTTTGGCATCGGTGCGCTCGGTGGAGGATGCGTTGGACATTCATATTCCGCCGAATGCCGAGTTGATCCGCAATATCATGTTTTGCACCCAGTATGTGCATGATCATGTGGTGCATTTCTATCATCTTCATGCCTTGGATTGGGTCGATGTGGTGAGTGCGTTGAAGGCTGACCCGGCTGCCACCTCGCAACTGGCGCAGAAGCTTTCGAAATATCCGAAGAGTTCACCGAGCTATTTTTCCGATGTGCAGAAGCGCCTGACAAAATTTGTGGAGAGCGGGCAATTGGGGATTTTTGCCAATGGTTACTGGGGACATCCGGCCTACAAGCTCCCGCCCGAGGCGAATCTCATGGCGGTGGCGCATTATTTGGAGGCTCTCGAGTGGCAGAAGGAAATCGTCAGGGTTCACACGATCTTTGGAGGCAAGAATCCGCATCCGAATTATTTGGTCGGCGGTGCGCCGTGTTCGATCAATCTCGATGAAGCCAATGCGATCAATGCCGAGCGGCTTGCCTTCGTCGGCCAAACGTTGCAGCGGGCTCTTGAATTTGTGGAACAGGTTTATGTTCCGGATGTGATGGCGGTGGCTCCATTCTATCTCGATTGGGCCGGAATCGGCGGAGGATTGGACAATTATCTTTGTTATGGCGACCTGCCGACCCGCGGGTTTTCAGATATCAGCAGTTATAAGTTCCCGCGAGGGGCGATTCTCGGTCGCGATCTCAGCAAGGTTCACGAAGTGGATCCGAAGGACGACACCGGTGTGCAGGAGTTCATCGACCACTCGTGGTATGATTACTCCAGTGAGGGGGGGAAACACCCATGGCAGGGTGAAACGCAGCTCAAGTATTCCGGGCCGAAACCACCTTACGAGCATCTCGATGTGGAGCAAAAATACAGTTGGTTGAAGACTCCGCGCTGGAAAAACCATGCGATGGAGGTCGGTCCGCTCGCGCGGATGCTCGTCGGCTATGCATCCGGCCAGTCTGAGATTAAGGAAGTGGTGACCGAGGCGCTTGCGGCGCTCAAGGCCGGGCCCGAAGTGCTGTTTTCCACGCTCGGACGCACTGCAGCGAGGGCGATCGAGTCACGTCTCGCCGCCCGCTGGGGCCTCGAGTTTTACCAACAGTTGCTTGCCAATATCAAGGCGGGTGACGTGCGGACATTTACCAAAGAGCGCTGGGAGCCATCGACTTGGCCGACCGAAGCACGCGGTGTTGGCTGCAGTGAGGCACCACGCGGTGCCTTGGCACACTGGTTGGTCATCAAGGATCGCAAGATCGAGAACTATCAAATGGTGGTTCCGAGCACTTGGAATGCTTCGCCCCGCGATGCCAAGGGCCAGCGCTCCGCTTACGAGGCCGCGCTTATAGGCACACCGGTGCATGATCCGCAACAACCGCTCGAAATCATTCGGACCATCCATTCGTTTGATCCTTGTCTGGCTTGCGCCGTCCACCTCTACGAGGATCAGAAAGAAATCGCCCGCCATGAATTGCTGGTGAAATAACCTCCTGCCGCCATGCAACATTCGCACGATTTCCAACGGGTTTACGTCTGGGAGCAGCCGGTGCGCTGGTTCCATTGGATCAACGCCATGTGTGTCATCGTGCTCGGTGTCACCGGTTATTTGATCGCTCATCCGCCGGCCCTGATGAACGCGAACGAGGCGTCTTTCAGTTATGGATTCGGCAAGGTGCGGTTCGTGCATTTCGTCACCGCCTATGTGTTTCTTGCCAACTTTTTATTCCGTCTCTATTGGGCATCGGTCGGCAATAAATACACGCACTGGCGCAATTTTTTTCCGATTTCAAAGCGCCAGCTGCAAGAGGTTTGGTCCGTTTTGAAAGTTGATGTTTTGCAATCGAGCGACAAGCCTGTGCATACGTTGGGGCATAATGCGATGGCGTATTTCACTTACATGGGCACCGGATTGTTGACGGTTTTCCAGGTGATTACGGGTTTTGCTCTGTATGCTCCGATGAGTGATTTTTGGTTCCCGCACTTATTCGACTGGGTGGTTCCGTTGTTCGGTAGCGAGCAAAACCTACGGATCTTCCACTACGCTGTGCTCTGGTTATTCGCGGTCTTCACTTTGATTCATGTTTATCTGGTCTTCTATCACGACTATGTCGAGGGCCATGGAGTGCTCTCGTCGATGGTGGGCGGATGGAAATTCATGGAAAAGGAAAAGATCGAGGCCGCAGAGGCAAGTGGTATTTCCGGATTCACCTCGCGCCGTGCGAGAAATCGAAAATCGGCATCCGCAGAAGCCAAGCCACCTAAGGACTGATGTGATGGTCCGCCTGATCGATAATCTTATGGTAGGTGAATCGGCGGCCAAACCGCTAAAGTTTTCCAGTTCTTGTGCTCGAGTGCTAGTGCTCGGGGTGGGAAATCTGCTTATGGGTGACGAAGGCGTGGGTGTGCATGTGCTGCGATGTCTTGAGCGGGAAATTACGTTAGATGGTGTGCGGTTGCTCGATGGTGGAACCGGGGGCATCAATCTATTGCTCGAATTTGACGGGGTTCGTGATGTCGTCCTGATTGATGCGACACGGGATGGTAAAGCGGCTGGGACGATCACTTTTTTGCAACCGCGGGATACCGGTGAGTTGCCGCGCGGACTTGGCGCGCATGATTTCGGATTGAAGGACTTGTTCGCGGTGTCGGATCTTTTGGGGCAAATGCCATCGATTCATCTTTTCACCATCTCGGTCGGGGAAATCCGTCCGATGTGCATGGAATTATCGCCGGAGGTGGCGGCGGCCATTTTGGAAGTGGTGCCTGCCGTGTGTGTTCTAGCCCGCAGCCTTGCCGACTCATGACGGCCGATATCACCATTCTCACTTTGAATGCCATGGCTGTGGCGTTCATTCACACGGTGATCGGGCCGGATCATTATGTGCCGTTCATCGTGATGGCGAAGGCTCGGAATTGGTCGTTCGCGCGGACCGCATGGATCACCTTAGCTTGTGGGTTAGGCCATGTGAGCAGCTCGGTGGTGTTAGGCCTCGGTGGTTACGCGGTGGGGTCGAGTTTGCGTCATCTTGAATGGATCGAATCATTTCGAGGGGAGGTGGCGGCCTGGGCGCTGATTGTTTTCGGGGCGTGTTATGCGGCATGGGGTCTTTGGCGATTGAAGCGGACGGCCCCTGACGGGCACAGCCACAACCATCTGATCCGCCTGCACTCGCACGACCACATTCATGATCCGAAAACCGGAGCCGCCATCAGCCTCACGCCATGGATTCTGTTTTCGATTTTTGTTTTCGGGCCGTGTGAACCGCTGATTCCGCTATTCATCTATCCGGCAGCGACGAGTGGTTGGGCAGGGGCTTGGCTGGTAAGCTCTGCGTTTGCCTCAGTCACGATGCTATCGATGCTGGTGCTCGTTTTGGCCGCACGCTATGGATTGAGTGGCTTGCCGGTTCAGCGTTTCGAACGCTACAATCATGTGCTTGCCGGCGGGACCATTGCGGTCAGTGGAGGGATGATTCAGTTTCTGGGTCTTTGAAACATCTTAGTCGTCGTCGTTGTCCTGATAGAGTTGGTGGAACTTGATGGCTTCCACTGCGATCATGGCGGCGGTGCCGAAGATGGTTTCCACGCTGGCGGTGCGTGGAACTTGCGCGGCCGGGCGGGAGAGGCCGAGAATGAGTTGGCCGTAGTTCTGGGCATTGGCGACATGTTGGAGGAGCTTGAGCGATATGTGGGCGGCGTCGAGATTGGGGAAAACCAAGACATCGGCGGTCGCGCGGAGTTTTGGGGCGGGTATTTTGATTTCCGCGGCCTGAGGATCGAGTGCGACGTCGGCTTGCAGTTCGCCCTCGATGTCGATATCGAGAAAATGTTTGTGCACCTCAGCCTGTGCGAGAGCGGCGGCGGCGGCCATGCGTCTGGCGTCCGGTGTGCCTGCGCTGCCTTTGGTCGAGTGGCTGAGCATGGCGACGAGCGGCTTTCTTCCGAGGAAATGGTGAGCTAGTTTGCCGGTTTCCAGTGCGATGGCGGCGAGTTCGCTGACATCGGGATTCGGAATGAGCCCACTATCGGCGAGCAGCAAGAGACCGGAACCGCCGAGATTATTCAGGTGCGAGCCGACGAGGATGGAGACCCCGAAAATTTTCGGCACGTTGGGCAGGGGCTTGATGGTATGAAGCAGTGCCCGGAAAAACGCGGCGGGTAAGGCCTGATTTCCGCCAACGAGGGCGTCGGCTTGGCCGTATTGGACCATCAGTGCGCCGAAATAATGCGGTCGGGCGACAATTTCTGCGGGATTTCCGAGTTGCCGAGTCCGATAACAGTCCATGTTTTCCACGCGCTGGCAGAACAATTTGAAGTCCGAGGCAGTTGGTGGATCGATGATTTGGATGAATTTGAGCGGCACCGAATGCTCGGCGGCGAGGGCGCGGATGCGGTCGCGGTTGCCGAGCAGGATGGGGGCGATGACCTCCTCCTGAACGAGGCGGGCGGCGGCTCTGATGACCCGGATGTCTTCGCCTTCCGTGAAAACGACACGTTTCGGGTGCCTGCGGAGTTGATCGAGTAGGTGGAGGATGACGCCATTGGTAGGCGGCGTTTCTGTGGCGAAATTGGACATGGAGGCACGGGTGCTTGCACCGTGGGAGGAGTGTAGTATGTCTTTTGCCAGCGGTTCAATCCGATTCATCCCGCGTTTCATGCCAGCCAACTATCACACCCACACCCCGTTCTGCCGTCATGCCGAGGGCGAGCCAGAAGCCTACGTGGATGCGGCGCTCTCCGCCGGACACACCGAATACGGCATCTCCGATCATGCGCCGCAAGTGCCCGAGCCCTTCGACGACTGGCGGATGCTGGAAGCGGAATTGCCCGAATATTTCCGCTGGATCGAACGCGCGCGCGCCCATGCCGCCGGGCGGATTCCCATCCGCAGCGGCTTGGAGTGCGATTGGCTTGCGGGCTGCGAACCGTGGATCGTCGATCTCGCCTCACGCCATGAATGGGATTACCTGATCGGCTCCGTTCACTATCTGGGAGATTGGGATTTCGATAATCCGAAGTGGCTCGGCCGCTGGTCTGAAAGCGATGTGGATGCCGTCTGGTCGCATTACTGGCAAACTTACACGAAGATGGCGGAGAGCGGGCTTTTCGATATTCTCGGCCATCCGGACCTGGTGAAAAAATTCTCCTATCGGCCATCCGGTGATCTCGCCCGGTATTATGAACCGGTGATCGATGCCATCGCGGCGTCTGGTTGCGTGATTGAGCTCAATACGGCCGGTTGGCATAAACCCTGCGCCGAAGCGTATCCCGCGCCGGGGTTTCTCGAGTTGGCGTGCTCGGCGGGTGTGCCGCTTGTGATCTCATCGGATGCCCATGCACCGCATGAAGTGGGGCGGGATTTTGCTAGAGCAATCGCGCTTGCGAAAGCCGCAGGTTACCGGGAAACCCAATTGTTTGAGAAACGCAAGAGAAGGAGTGAGGCGCTGTTGTGAGATGGGGAAGGAAGAGTCTCAAAGTCGAAGGTCGAAGGTCGGCTCAGAATTAGAGGTTCTTCGACTTTCGACTTTCGACATTGAGACCGATGGTGCAGCTTGCGATTTTGTCACATTATTTCTTAGAAGTGAAATTGCGCCATATCATGGGCATTTGAAAGATTTTGAATCCGTGCGTGCGAGAATTTCGTTAGGATTGCATCCCGCATCCCGCAGCGCGGCGATGGAAAGTGAGTCGCAGCGTTTTGCGAGACGTTTGCCGTGCTCATCGAGCATGAGTTCGTGGTGGAGATAGACCGGTTCCGGGATACCTAACAGTGATTGTAGGAGGCGGTGAACGTGGGTGGATGGCAGTAGATCTTCGCCGCGGGTGACGTGGGTGATTTTCTGAAAGGCATCATCCACGACCACTGCGAGATGATAGGCTGGCCCGATGTCCTTGCGGGCGAGGATGACGTCGCCTAATAGAGCATGGTTCACGCCGACGGTGCCGAAGCGGAGATCATGGAATGTGAGTGGGCCGGCGATGGTGGTGGCTTTGTGGGAATCGAGCCGCCAGGCATGGGGGATTCCGGCGGCGAGTTTGTCTTGGCGTTCGGATTCCGACAAGCGCAGGCAGGTAACCGGATAGATTGGGCCTTCCGGGCCTTGCGGTGCGCCGCTCATCGCCGCCCATTCTTCCTGAATTTCCCGTCTGGTGCAGAAACACGGATAGACGAGTTTTTTCTGGCGGAGTGTATCGAGCGCCGCTTCGTAGGCGGAGCTTCGGTTTGTCTGGCGTAGCGGTTCCTCATCCCATGGCAGGCCGAGCCATTGCAGGTCTTCTTCGATTCCCTGATAAAACTCACTGCGCACGCGAGGCGCATCGATGTCCTCGAAGCGCAGTAAAAAACGCCCGCCGTCTGCTGTGCGGGCCAGATCATGTGCCATCCGCGCTGCAAGGGCATGCCCAAGGTGCAGCCGGCCGGTTGGGCTGGGGGCAAATCGCGTGCGGATCGGCATGGACGGATGGTTCATTCTTGGGTTTCAACCGCAGACGGCGGCGAAGTGGCGTGAATAAAGAAGGTTTCAGACCGAAATGAAAGAGGCATTTCGGTGAAGCCGCGGAGTTTGCGGCGGGAAAAACGGCTCCCGGGACACAACCGATTATTCGTGCGGCCGCACGAATAATCGGTTGGTTGGGGGATGTTATTTGAAAAGGATGTCGACGCCCATGGCGGATTTGCGGAGGAATTTGGGGATGGCGGCGGGGTCTCGTGGGCGGAGGGCGCGGTAGGCGAGTCCGGATAGATAGAGGATGAATAGGCGGTCGATAAGGCGGTAGCCGCGTTTGCGGCGGAGTAGGACGCGGGCGGCGTAGGCGAGCGAGCGGCGCTTGATGGGGAAAGGGACGAAGGAGACTTTCACGCGGTAACGGGCGCGGCCATCGCGGGGCCAGCGTTGTTTGTAAGCTTTTTTGGCAGCGGTGATTTCGGTGGCGATTTCTTCGCTGAAGGGGAGGAAATAGTAACGACGGGCGAGGCGCAGGAGGTTGAAGAAATCGCGCATGTGTTCGATGTCCTCCGTGGGGAGCGCAGCTTGTTGCGCCAGGGCGATCATGCGGGGGAAAAGCAGTGCGGCTTGCTCGCCGGATTGGAGTGCTTTGTCCGGATCGCCGACGAAATGCCGCATGACTTTGCGCACGCCGTGGTTGATGAAAAGCGAGTCCCAGTAAACATGCAGCAATGGTGGAATCCGGACTCGGCGGAAGTATAATTTCTGGCGTGCGAAATCGCCGATGTAGAGGAGATCGGCAATGAGTATTTCCGATGCTTTTAACAACTCGATCACGGCAGTGGCGTTCTCGGTTCCGACGACGGATTTGACGGCTTTTTCCGGAACCTCGTGATTTTTGAAGACGGTGATGGCGGCGGCCGTGTTGAGGCGGATCCAGATATCGCGGTTGGAGGATTCGAGAAAGGCCCTGCGGCGGAAGCGGTGCCATCCGCCGGTTTGACACCAGACGGACATGCCGATGATGTTTTCCGCCCCTGTGAGTTCCTCTGCGAAGCGCTGGCAATCCCAGCCGATGAATGACGGATATTCCCCGGCGCCCTCATATTCGCGGCGTGCTTGGAGTTCGATGATTTTGCGTTGCTGCACGCGGAAGAACGCACGGTTGAGTGGCAGGTAACGGAAAAAATCGCTCTCGCCGTGTTTCATCGAAATGATGAGTCGCGGAGAATCCAAGCCAGCGAGCGTTTTCTGGAGGGTATCGCGGTGCCAAATGAGATCGCCGATGCGGTGGGCACCGACGGTCCACGTGCGGAAGATAAGATCACGACTGCGTTTTTCGAATTCGGGAAGAAGGTCGCGCAGCAGGCGGTTGGTTTCCTTGGCATCGCGCAGGTGGAGGCGGGTGCGGATGGGATCGTTGACGTCGTTTCCATCGCTTTCGCCGATGCGCAGGATGAGGCCGGAAAGTTGTGGAAAATCATCGAGAACTTGGCAGGCCAGATCGCGATAGTATTGGTTGAGCGCGAGTGGGTTGTCGCCGAGGCCAGCGGCGACCGCCGGGGTCATCGGCAGCACGTCGGTGGTTAGATAGACCTTTAGATTGTATTCGTCGCGCAGCAGGTTGAAAAATCCGGTGAATTTTTCGCGGAGCAGTGAAATGCGAGCCGTCACATCCGGTTCGTGAAGCGGGTGGTGGGCGAGGTGGGCGAGGTCGTCCAAGGTGACAGCATTGTATCCCTGAGCGGTGATGTTTCGGGCGAAGGTCCGCAATTCTTCGCGGATGACCGCCCAATCGTCCTCGGTGGCGTTTGCCAGATGCATGAACGGGATTTTCGACCAGTTCACCCGTTTGCGGTCATAGCCCCGGAAAAACGGGCCGATGGCGTCGATGAGAAATAGCTCCATGCGGGATTTGCATGAAACCCTAAGGATGGATCTTGGGTCGGCGAGCGGACAATTTTGACGGAATTGTCACCAAACAGATGATTGACCGGATTCTGCGGAAATCCGCGCTTCGATTTGCAGGAGAGTGCGTGGTGATTGACGGCAGGCTGCGGATTGCCCTTAATGCTAGGGTCTAAAAGTAAACGATCCTTTCACCCTCACATAATATGAAAGACTTCCGCGCTCCAGAGATCCGCAATTTTGCCGTGACCGGTCACGCCTCGACCGGAAAAACGTTGTTGTGTGAGGCGATGTTGGTGTGCGCTGGGAAACTCAGCCGGGCGGGGACCATCGAGCAGGGCAGCACGGTGTCCGATTTCCACCCGGATGAAAAGGAGCATCATCAATCGATCCACGCCACGGTGATGGCGGAAGAATGGTTGGGGCGCGAACTCAATATCATTGATTGTCCGGGCGTGCCCGATTTCATCAGCGAGCCGCTCAGCGCGCTGCGTGTGGCGGACTCTGCGATGATCGTGATCAGCGGAGTGAATGGCGTGGAAACCGGGGCTGACGAGGTGTGGGCGGCGGCGGGAGATTATGAGATACCTCGGTTTTTGGTGATCAATCAACTTGACCGTGAGAGGACTGACTTCGATGCGGTGCTTGAGGAGGCGCGGGACCACTATGGTGCGCGGGTGTTTCCGATGACGCTGCCGGTGGATGCGGGGCCGGGATTCCTGTCGGTGCTCGATGTGATGCGCTCCGAGGTGATTACTTTTGCGGCGGGTGGTAGCGGTAAATATTCCGAGAAACCGGCCGAAGGCGCGCTGAAGGAACGGGTGACCGGATTGCACCGGCAATTGATCGATATGGTGGCGGAGTCGGAAGATGAGTTGCTAGAAAAGTTTTTCGAGGCGGGCACGCTGACGGAGGAGGATCTGCGAGCGCATGTGCATGTGGCGGTGCAGAAGGGTTTGGTGGTGCCGGTGTTTGCGGCATCGGGGGTGAAAAATGTCGGGGTGTCGCGGATTCTGGATTTCATTGCGAAGTATGGTTCGTCCCCGGTGGATCGGGCGACGGTCGCGGCGAAAAATCTCGACGGCAGTGATGTAGCGGTGGCGTTGAACGATGGTCAGAGTGTGGCGTTTGTCTTCAAGACGATGCATGAAACCCACGTTGGCAATCTATCATTTTTTCGCGTGTATAGCGGAGATGTGGTCGCGGGATCGGAGTTGGTGAATGCCAATCGCGGGGAAACCGAGCGAATTGGTCAGATCTATCGAGTGAATGGATCGGTGCGTGAGGCGGTTGCTTCATTGCATGCGGGAGACATTGGGGCAGTGGTGAAACTGCGCGCCACTCGTGCGGGCGACACGCTCTGTGCTGCCGCGCGGCAAGTCACGCTGCCGGTGGTGGATTTTCCCACGCCTAACACGCGGGGCGCGTTGGTCGCTAAGTCGCGGGCGGATTTGAACAAGTTGGGCGAGGGGCTCGCTTCGCTGCGTGAGGAAGATCCGACCTTTGAATATCACTTTGATCCGGCGATCAGTCAGACGATTGTTTCCGGCCAAGGTTGGTTGCAGCTTCAGATCATGGCGGAGGAACTCAAGCGGCGTTTCAACGTGGAGGTCGAGTTGGTCGAGCCACGGGTTTCGTATCGTGCGACGATTTCCGGGCACGGCGAGTCCAAGCATCGGCACAAGAAGCAGACCGGTGGTGCGGGGCAGTTCGCGGAAGTGTGGATGCGGATTGAGGCGTTGCCCTCGGAGAGCGGCGTGGTTTTCACGCAGTCGCTGGTCGGAAGCAACGTGGATCGTGTGTTTGTGCCATCGGTGGAAAAGGGGGTGCAAGCCGCCTGCAACAGTGGCCCGTATGGCGGATTTCCGGTCACGGATGTGAAGGTGGATTTTTACGATGGCAAACAACATCCAGTGGACTCCAAGGACATCGCGTTTCAAATCGCAGGCAAAGCGGCCTTCAACGAGGCGTTTATGATGTCAAAACCGAAACTGCTGGAGCCGGTGATGGAGTTGCGCGTCAAGGTGCCGTCCGATGCCGTGGGTTCCGTGCTCGCGGATCTATCAGGTCGGCGCGGGAGGATCGTCGGGATGGAATCGGAAGGGCGCTTTGAGGTGGTGGTTGCGCAGGTTCCGCAAGCCGAGCTCTATCAATATTCCAGCCAGCTGCGGGCCATCACGGCCGGACGTGGCCGGCATCGGGAGCGCTTCGACTGTTACGAGGACGTGCCGAGGGAGCAGGAGTCCAAAATCATCGCCGAGCATGGGCGGAAGATTGAGGAAGAGTGAGGTAAAGATTCAGCTGACTAGGTGGGCGCCTTGGGATGGGCGGGAGGCGAAGATCTGAGGGGGGATGCCTGTGGCCTTCTCGTATTCAGCGGCGAGGGTTTCGGCGATTTCGGACGCTTTACGGGATTCGCAGAGGGTGACGGTGGAGCCGCCGAATCCGCCGCCGGTCATGCGGGCACCGATCACGCCGCCCTGACGGCCGATTTTGCGGGCGATATCGACCATGATATCGAGTTCCTTGCAAGAGACTTCGAAGTCGTCGCGGAGAGAGTCATGGCTGGCGGCCATGAGTGGGCCGAGAGTTTCAAAATCGTTTTTGGCGAGCGCTGCGGCAGCGTCGATGGTGCGGGAAATCTCACCCACGACGTGGCGGGATCGGCGGTTGATGGGATCGCCGAGTTGGTCCCAGTTGGCTTGGACATCTGCGGCGGTGACGTCGCGCCATGAGGCTTTGCCGATGATGGCGAGTCCATCTTCGGTGTGCTTGCGGCGTGAGGCGTAGCCGCCGTCGGAGAGCTCGTGGTGGACCATGGTGTTGGCGATCAACACGGTGAGATCCGGGTTTTCGAAGGGGATCAGTTCGGGATCGCCGGATTGGCAGTCGATGAGGACGAGGCGGTTAGGCTTGCCAAAGGCGGAGGCGAATTGATCCATGATGCCGCAGGGGACATGGGCGAAATCGTGTTCGGCTTTCTGGCAGAGCAGGGCTTTTTCCCGGGTTTGGAGGCGGGTGTCGAGCAAGCCCTCGAGGAAGGTGGCGGTGGCACATTCGAGTGCGGCGGACGAGGAAAGTCCCGCGCCGCCGGGCACGGAGGAGAGGATGTAGGCGTCGAATCCAGGGACGTGATAGCTGCGGTCCTGGAAGCCACGGATGACGCCGCGGAGGTAGTTTGACCATTTGGGTTCGCCTTCGACCAGAGGTTTCGATAGGTCGAACACAGAGATTTCATCGCTGAGCGCGGTGCTGATGCGGGCTTCCGAGGTGCCGTTGGCGCAACCTGCGATGACGATGTAGCGATCGATGGCGAAGGGCATGACGAAGCCGTCGCAATAATCGATGTGTTCGCCGATGAGGTTCACTCGGCCGGGGGCGGCGGCGGTGATGTTTGCCTTGGATTGGAGGCTGGCGAGGAGACCTGCCGCAGCATCGGAGACGAGGTCGCTTAAATTAGGATTGATTTGTAACATCAGCGGATTTGGTTTAGGCGGGCTCCGAGGGAGAGGAAGAATGTTCGAGGCGGCGGCGATAACTTTCGACGGCGTTGGTCCAGACGGAATCGATACCCTCGACGGACCTTAGCCATACCGCACGATGCATCATCAGCATGGCGGGGGCAAGATAGAGAAGCTCGGAAAGTTCATTTTTTGAAATACCGGTGGGTCCGAGGGTGAGACAGCGTTCAGCGAGGGATTGGACGATTTCCGACATTTCGGAGTATTCGAGCAGCGAAACGTGTACGCCATTGACGTAGGGATCGACAACGGCGGCGATCACTCCGAAGCGGGCCGGGTGAGCGGCGTTGAGCGCTGGGTCGACAGCGGCGTGTGCTGCATCGGCTAGGCGGATGACTGCAGGCGGGTCGATTTCCTCAGGGGTGGCGAGGATTTTTCGTTTTGCGAGGGCCTTGCCATAGCGTGAGCGGCTGGTCCAAACGGAGACGGGTGCGGAGAGGACGAGGCCTAGCAGGATGGGAGCCATCCAGGCGGCGAAGACGTGGCTGATGTGGATGGCGATGGCGGTCCAGACGATTCCGAGAGTGGTGGGAAAGGCGTGAAAGCGCAGGGCGTCACCCCAGGAGGTGCCATCGGTCTCGCGGTTTTGGTTTCCCCAACCGACGGCACGGCCGAGGATGATGCTGAGGACCATCAGCGTGTGAGCGGCCATGATGCAGGGGGCGAGGAGCATGGAAACGATGGTTTCCAAAAATGCGCCGGTGACGATGGGGAGGAAGCCGCCGCAGGAGCGGCGGATGCTTGTGCAAAAAAGGGCGCGGGTGATGGCGAGGATTTTCGGTAAAAAGAGCAGGGAAAACACCACGCCTGTTAGAATAAGGCTCTGGCCGATGCCGCCGATATGAAACCAGCGATCGACATAACTCTCGAACGGCAGGTGGCTTAGCTCGCTGGAGAAGCGGTCATAGGCGATCCATGTTCCTAACAGGAGAAATAGAAACCAGAGCGGACTGCCGAGGTAGGCCATGATGCCCATGAAGAGATGCATGCGGACGGAAAACGGCAATTTGCGGGCGAAGATGAGCCACATGTGCTGGAGGTTTCCCTGGCACCAGCGGCGGTCGCGGATGAGGTGATCCACGAGGGTGGGCGGGGCCTCCTCGTAAGTGCCCTCGATGTCCCATGCCAGCCAGACTTCCCAGCCTTGGGAGACCATGAGTGCGGCCTCGACGAAGTCATGGCTGAGGATGCGGCCGCCGAAGGGTTCGCGACCGGGCAGGGCGGGGAGTT
This sequence comes from uncultured Luteolibacter sp., assembly GCA_964425095.1. Lineage (GTDB taxonomy): Bacteria > Verrucomicrobiota > Verrucomicrobiia > Verrucomicrobiales > Akkermansiaceae > Luteolibacter. Next base: position 8,011 of record CAYRLT010000331.1, on the reverse strand, counting down.
CGCAGAATTCAGAGAAAGGCTTGAGGCGAATGAGGGCATTGTGGCCCCAATAGCTGCCGCCGGCGAGCTGCCAGTAGTTGAGGCCGCGAATGAAGAGCGGGCCGTAGAGGCGCATGGCGAATTGCTGGAGCCGGGTGAAAACCGATGATCCGCGGATGAGTTTGGGTGGCGTCTGGAGGATGCCGAGGCGTGGATAGGCTTCCATCACACGGGTCATTTTGACGATGTCCGCGCCGTCCATCAGGCTGTCGGCATCGAGCACGAGCATCGACTCATAACCACCGCCCCAAGTGCGGACGAAGTCGCCGATGTTGCCGGCCTTGCGGTTTTCGTTGGTTTTACGACGACGGTAGTAGATGCGGCCGAATCCGCCGAGGCGGCGGCAGAGATTGGTCCATGAGGTTTCTTCGAGGATCCAGAGATCGAGGTCGCGGGTATCGCTGAGGATGAAGAAATCGAAGGATTCGAGATTTCCGGTGGCTTCGATGGAGCGGTAGATGGCTTCGATGCGGGCGCAGACTTTGACGCTGTCCTCGTTGTAGGCCGGCATGACCACGGCGTGGCGTGTGGCGAGAGGGCCTGATAGATGGTCGGCGAGTTTCGTGATGCGGACGGCGCGTTTGCGGCCCATGAGCATATCGAATGCGCCGAAGATGGCGTGGAATGAGCCAAGCGTGAGCAGGCCGTTGAGCAGGACGAAGATCGCTAACAGCGGGTAATGGGCTTTCTGGAAACCCATGCGCCAGAATAGATCGGCGAGCCAGAGGCTGGCGGCGAGGTTCACAAGGACCACGATGCCAAAGAACAAAATCCGCCGGAGAACGGTGTGGAGGCCATTATAGAATGGCTTGCTGGAATCCGGGGGAGTTAGATCGTGATTTTCCATTAGCGGGAGAAATACCAAACCGTTGTCATTCCTAACAGGATGAGCAGACCGATGAACATGAGTCTGACGATGGGGCGGCGATCCATGGTTTCCCACCATTGGGCGGCGCCGCTGCCGATGGCATTGAGTTCGAGCGGCTTGGGTACCATGGTCAGGGCGGCGAAGGTGGGGCCGGCGGCAAGGTAGGATTTCCTCATCGCATCGACAAAGGCCGGTGGCCAGGGGGCTGGGGTGAGGAAGACGCTTTGCCATTTGTCCGGCATGCCTGCGAGCAAAAGGGCGAGGCGTCCGCGTGCGGCGAGGCGACGATTTTCCAACGGGACGTCGAGCACGTCTTGAGTCCAATTGGCAATTTCAGAGAGAGCTTCCTCCATGGCGAGCACGCGTGCGGGTTGTTCGGGTTCGCGGGCTCGGCGGGCGGAGGCGCGCCAGAGGATGCCGCGCACCAATTCGGCGACGAGTAGGCGGTTGCGCAGGCGGAGAGCCTGGAGATAGGCTTCCACTGCGGCATAGGCTTCTTCCCATTCGCCGAGCTCCTCTTCGCTAAGCGGGCTCAGGGATCCTAGGGAGTGATTCGGTGGGCCCAAGTTTCGGTGAGGAAATTATCGCCGCATTTGAGGCAGCATCGGAGTTCGACCGGGCCGCATTCCGAGAGCTTGGTGCCCTCCGTGGCAGGTGAGATTTGGAAGGAGACGCGCCAGCGATCGTCGGGCATTGACTGGATGTTGATGCCTTGAAATTTGATTTTTTCCGCGTTGTCGCCGATTGCCTTCACATCGGCGGTGAGTGGGATATCGCTGGATTTGTTGAGGGCGGTTCCGGTGAATTCGACCATGATGGTGCGTTGTTCGGGTTGCCAGTCGTGGACGCCGCTGCGGGTGGCGACAGTGAAGCTGCCAGCCTGTGCGGGATCTGGGTCCATGGTCCAGTGTTGGCGATAGGAAAATTCGATGCGATCGCCGGGTTTTGGGGTGTTTGCGGGCTCCCAGAGGGCGACGGTGTTGTCGGAGAGTTCGTTGCCGGTCGGGATTTCCATCAGCATCACGCGACCGGGTCCCCAATCCGAGGTGGGCTCGATCCAGAGTGATGGGCGCATGTGATAGGCGGCTTCACCATCCTCGTATGCGGCGAAGCGTCGATCGCGCTGGAGCAGGCCGAAGCCTTCGCACTTGTCCATATCGAAGAAGCTGAATTCGAGTTTCCCGGTGTCGTTAGAAATCGGCCGCCAGATGCGTTCACCGCTGCCCATTCGGATGGAAAGTCCGTCGGAGTCATGGACTTCGGGTCGGAAATCATCGAAGCGTCGCTTTGAGTTTTCGCCAAACCAGAACATGCTCGACATGGGAGCGATGCCGATGCGTTTGACGGCGCGGCGAGTAAAAATCACGGCTTTGACCTCGACGATGGTTTCGTTTCCAGGGTGGATTTTGAAGGTATAAGCACCGGCATAAGACGGCCCGTCGAGGAGTGCGTAGATGCGTGCGTGGGTGTCATTAGATTCGGGTTTGCGCAGCCAGAATTCGCGGAAACCGGGAAATTCTTCGACGGCGCCATCGACGCCGGTATCCACGGAGATGCCGCGGGCGGAGATGCCGTAGTGTTGGTTTTTGCCGAGAGCGCGCCAGTAGCTGGCACCTTGGAAGGCGATGAGTTCATCGAACACATCGGGGTTGTTCAGCGGCGAGTGGAGGCGGAATCCGGCAAAGCCGCCGCCCGGCGGGAGTTCGCCGTGGTTTTTGACGAGCGGGCCGTAGTTGAAGTAAGCTTCTGCGAGCCGGATTTGTTGTTGATGGCTCTTGGTGAACTCGTTGAGGGTGACCGGTTCGCGGTAAAGATAGCCCGGATGGAACATCATTGCGCGGAACGGCAGATTGTCGGTCGCCCACAGTGCTTGGTTGGTGTTGAAGCGAATATCCCGATACTGATCGTAGGTCAGATTGCTCATCCACGTGGGGATGCTGTCGGTTTTGGGCGCGACGTAAGGTTGATTTGCTAGATCCTTGGCGCGGCTTTGAATGTCGTTGAAGCCGATGTCCTCCCGTTCCCATGTCTGGCAGAAAACGGAGGATGCGAGAGCGATGGTCGCTACGAGGGTGAAAGTCGAAGTCCTTGGCACAGCAAGGGTCATAGGGCCATCCCGCCCACCGCGTCAAGATTGGCGATTTGGGAATCTTTCATAAAATTTGGGTTTTCTCGGTAACCCGAATGGCTTGATAAGTCAGAATTCCATCAAAATCAGCGCGATCTGGGTCCGGGACTGAGCGATTCGGGTCGAAGTCGACGAAAAATCGGACCAGTTGAAAGCCAGATTTTTCCAGTAGGGAGAGCATTTCGAGGTGTTCGATCCAGCGGATTGTCTGGCGCGACTCATGGGTGGTGGGTGGATTTCCGGTGAGCGAGTAGCGGTGATCGCGATGGAGCAGTTGTCGTGGTCGGTCCAGTTTGTGGCGGGTTTCCAGCAAGCCCTGACGGCCGTCCGGCAAGGTGGCTTGATGATCCGGATACCATACGTTTTCCGGCAAATCCCCCAAAAGTTCCGCGTAGGGCATGAAGACTGTGAGGTAGAGGCCGCCGTGGTTTTCGAGAAATCCGTGCCAATGGCGCAGCGTCGCCTCGGGGTCGGCGGCGAGCTGCAGGGTGAATGCTGGTGCGAGCAATGCGGCGTAGCGGCGGTTGGAAATCCACTGCGTCATGTCTCCGGTGTGGACGACCGGATGGACTCCGAGTCGCTCGGCGCGGGCATTTCCCTGTGCGCGCATGTCCGGCGATAGTTCCAAGCCTTCGATTTCGTAGCCCATTTTGAGTAGAGGAAACATCAATCGCCCGGAGCCCGATCCGATTTCAAGTGCCGGGCCTGGATGCATTTTGAGGAAATCCGCCATCAAGGGCAGCTCGGACTCGTCGTCCTCAGCTTCCCAGAAGGCATCGTGGAGCTCGGCTTCGAGAGAGAGATAGGGTTGGGGCACGCGACGAGATTGGGCGGATTCGGCAGTGATTGCAAACCTGCGTGTCGGCGGCGGGTGGAATGGCTTGCATGAGCTTGTCATACGTGCGAGGCATAAACGCGTCATTGAGTATGCATCAACCTCTAAAACCAGAGTCATCCGCAAGCCCTGCGGAAGCTTCCATCCGCTACTCCGGCATGCTGCCTCAGAGAGGTTGGCCAGCGCGTAATCTGCGTTTTTTGCGGCATCGCGTGGTGCCAGGCATGTTTCGGCGGGCCGACGGCGATGTGCTTGAACCCGTGCTTGCAGCGCCGGAGGCGGACAAGGTGCGCATCACTTGGATCGGCCATGCCTCGTTCTTTTTGCAATTCGCGGGACACTCGGTGATCGTCGATCCCAACTGGGCGAAATGGCACGGCCCAGTCAAGCGCTTCCGCCGCCCCGGCCTGAATTTGCACGGCTTGCCGGAAGTCGATCTGGTGCTCGTCACCCACGCGCATTTCGACCATCTCCACAAACCCAGTCTGAAAATCCTTAAGGCCAGTGAAGGCATCATCGTTCCGCTTGGTAGCGGGTCGCTTGTGCGCAAACTCGGGTTTCCCGCCACGCACGAAATGCGTGTCTGGGATGAGCTCAAGTTCGACAAACTCGAAATCATCCACACCCCGTCCCATCATTGGGGCGCGCGCTTTATCCATGACATCCACCGCGATTACGGAGGCTATATTGTGAGGACCGATGGCAAGAGTGTTTTCCATTGTGGGGACAGTGCTTATTTTGACGGTTTTGCGGAAATCGGTCGGCGGTATGAGATCGACATCGCGCTGATGCCCATCGGGGCTTACGACTCGCCGAGCGGGCGTGACGTCCACATGAACCCTGAACAAGCTGTGCGCGCCTTCGCCGATCTTGGGGCGAAAATCCTCATTCCCATGCATTACGGCACTTTTCCGTTAGGCAATGAGCCGCACCACGAACCCGTGGATCGTCTCCTTGCCGAAGCTGACCGCCTAGGTATCAGCGAGCAAATCCTGATCCCGGAGGAAGGTGTCGGCATCGAATGGTGAACCCTTTTTGGAACAAACTTGCCGTTTAGCTCTCTTATTTCCATGAAACACCTCTTAATTGGCGTGCTCGCCATGCTTCCGCTCTTCTCCTCCTGCGAATCTGAAAAAAAAACCATGCCCCAACACGCCACGCAACCCACTGAAGTTCCCGCCGGAGCAGAGACCGCCACGCTTGCCGGTGGTTGTTACTGGTGTCTTGAAGCTGCCTATCGCCAGCTTGACGGCGTTCACTCGGTCACCTCCGGCTTCATGGGTGGGCCTGAGAAAAACCCGAGTTATGAGGAAGTTTGCAGTGGTGAAACCGGCCACGCTGAGGTCGTGCAGGTTGTTTTTGATCCGCAAAAAATCACTTATGAAAAACTCCTCGCCTGGTTCTGGGATCTTCACGATCCCACCACGCTCAACCGCCAAGGCAACGACATCGGCCGACAATACCGGTCCGCGATTTTCTATCATTCCGAAGAGCAAAAGAAAATCGCGGAAGCATCCAAAGCTGCCGCCGCGAAAAATTTCAAGGATCCCATCGTCACCGAGATCACCAAGGCCGCCGAGTTCTACGTCGCGCCTGAGGATCATCAGAACTACTACTTTCAAAACAAATCCAAGAACTCGTATTGCCGGTTTGTCATTGAGCCCAAGCTGAAGAAACTCAAGCTCGACCACTGAAGACCGGCTTGCAAGTTTCCCGCTAGGTGTATTAGGTTCGCGCGGTAAAGTCGATCGAGCATTTATGAAAATCGTTTTCCGCTTGAATTATCAGACCGTGCCCGGGCAGTCGCTGTGGGTGAAGCTCGCGACCGTGCTGGATGGCAGCGACGCGCTGATCGAGCAGATTCTGCCAATGCGCTGGATCAATGAAAGGCAATGGGAGGCGGTGCATATGGTGCGTGCGACCTGCCGTCTGCGCCTGGAATACGTCTATCAGCTTCAGGATGAACGGAATGGAATGGAGCTTGAAGAATGGGATGGGCCACGGATCGCCATAGCGGATGCGGTTTCTCATAAAGCCTTGCTGCTTGAGGATACGTGGTGCTCGGCGGGCACGGTGGACTACGCGTTTGAAACCAAAGCATTCAAGGCGATTTTGCCGTTGCGTGGTCCGTTTGCGGATCCGCACACCCCGGTGGGAGCAGACCATACGTTCCAACTTCGGATAGCTGCGGTGCCGAAGGGCTGGTTGCTTTGTTTGTTAGGAAGCGCCAAGGAAATCGGTGCTTGGGGATGGCATCATGCGGTGCCGATGCAAGAGGTGTCGGCGAATGTCTGGCAGGTCCGTCTGCATCTTCCCGCAGGTGAGGGGATCGAATACAAATACGGGTTTTTCAATCCCACGCTCGGATGTGTGGTGAGCCTTGAAACCGGCGAAAACCGCGTGTTGGAGGCTCATCTTTTGGCTTCCCGCCAGTGGACGGTTGTGCGTGACGAGTGCTACCGCCGTGACGGTAATTCGCTTTATCGCGCGGCCGGGGTGGCGATTCCGGTGTTTTCGCTGCGCGGCGAGCAAAGCCTCGGGGTGGGTGAATTCGCGGATCTCAAACCATTGGCGGATTGGGCGGGCGAAGTGGGATTGAAGCTCATCCAAATCCTGCCGATCAACGACACCACCTCGTCTCATGACTGGACGGATTCCTATCCGTATTCAGCCATCAGCATCTTCGCGCTGCATCCGCTCTATCTGCGCATCGAGGATTTGAGTTATGCTATGCCGGTAAGTTTCGCCGAGGAGTTGGATGCCGCCCGCGAGTGGCTCAACACCATGGAGCACGTGGATTATGAGGAGGTGATGAAGGCGAAAATCCAACTCACCCGCCAGATTTTCACCAAACACCGGAAAGCGATCATCGCCAGTCCGGGCTTCCGGGACTTTCTGGAAGATCATCGCGAGTGGTTGCTGCCCTACGCCGTGTTTTGCGTGAAACGCGATGAGTTTAAAACGGCGAATTTCAGCCAGTGGGGGGAATGGGCGGTTTTCGATCGCGAGCGGGTGGCCGCCATGGGCGATCCTGCGCATCCCGAGTGGGCGGAGGTTTCGTATCACATTTGGCTGCAATACGAACTGGACCGCCAACTCTCAGAGGCCGCGGCGCATTTGCATCAGCGGGGTGTGGCGCTCAAGGGAGATCTACCGATTGGCATTGATCGCGAATCAGTGGACGCGTGGTCCGCGCCGCATTTGTTCAACATGGATTCCCAGGCCGGCGCGCCGCCGGATGCGTTCTCGATGAAAGGTCAGAATTGGGGTTTTCCAACCTATAACTGGGAGGCGATGCGCGAGGATGGCTACGCATGGTGGCGTTCGCGTTTCGAGCATCTCAGCCGGTATTTTGACGCCTATCGGATTGATCATATCCTCGGGTTTTTCAGGATCTGGCAGGTTCCTTGTGATCAAGTGGAGGGAATCATGGGCTGGTTCGAGCCCACGCTGCCAATCCGTATCGAGGAATTCCGCGAGCGGAAAATCCCGTTTGATTACGATCGATTCTGCCGTCCGCACATTCCGACGAATACCCTGTGGGGGCACTTCGGTGAGACGGCGACCGAGGTCGTGCAACGGTTTTTGGAGCCTTGGGAAAGTGATGGCTTCCAGCTCAGAAAGTTTGTTTCCACGCAACGCCAGATCGTCGATCACTTCGCCACCTTGCATATGGAGGATCCTGCGGAGCAGGCGCGATTGGAGCGGATGCGCCAAGGCTTGTTGGATTGTGCGAGCGACGTGTTGTTCTTCGAGGTTCCGGGTTCGCACGGCACGCAGTTTCACCCGCGCTGCCTGATGCAGATGACCCACTCGTTTCAAGACCTTGAGGAGCCGATGAAGGAACGGGTGGACGCGCTCTATACCGATTATTTCTTCCGTCGGCAGGATGGTTTGTGGCAGGCGAGGGGCTACGAAACACTTCCCGCGATGCGGCGGGCGAGCTCGATGTTGCTTTGCGGCGAGGATCTGGGCATGGTGCCCGCCTGCGTGCCGGGCGTGCTCAGGGAGTTGGGAATTCTGTCCTTGGAAATTCAACGGATGCCAAAATCCTCGGATGTTGATTTCAGCGATCCCGCGAAAGCCCCCTATTTAAGCGTGGTGAGCCCGTCCACTCATGACATGCCGAGCCTGCGCGGGT